>JAKDKQ010000240.1 GCA_030453295.1 Janibacter sp. | reverse complement strand
CAGGACTCGGGCCGGTCACGCCTTGTGCACGTCACACATAGACTCGGGTCATGTCGCGCCGTGGCCTCGTCTCCCTCACGACCCGCCGCCAGGTCCGCCGCAGCGGAGGTGACCTGGCCCGGGCTGCGACCGCGCGCCTCGAGGCCAACCACGACTGGTACGCCCGTCTCGGTGCCGAGGAGCGGTCCTGGGTGGCGCTGGTCGCGCAGGCCGGGATCGCCAACTTCATCGAGTGGCTCGACGGGGTCGCCCCCGCCGACACCCGGACGACCTTCGGCGCCGCCCCGAGCGAGCTGACCCGCACCATCAGCCTGGCCCAGACCCTGGAGCTGGCCCGCTCCGTCGTCGACGTGGTCGACGAGCGCGTCGAGGAGCTCGCCCGCCCCGGCGACGACACCGACCTGCGCATCGCCGTCCTGCGCTACTCCCAGGAGATCGCCTTCGGCGCGGCCCAGGTCTACGCCAACGCCGCCGAGCAGCGGGGCGCGTGGGACGCCCGCCTGGAGTCGCTCGTCATCGATGCCGTCATGCGCGGTGAGGTCGACGAGTCGATCCGGTCCAGAGCCGCCGCCCTGGGGTGGGGCGAGGTCACCGATGTCGTTGTACTGGTGGGGAGCTCGCCAATATCTGGTGAGGACGGGGGTGACCTGTCGACGGCCGTCAGACAGGTGCACTCGACCGCGAGGCGCCTCGGCCTGCCGGTCCTCGCCGGCGTCCAGGGAGCCCGCCTCGTCGCGGTCGTCGGTGGCGTGGAGGACCCGTCCGCCATGGCCCGCGCCTTCGCCCAGTGCTTCGCCGAGGGCGACCTCGTGCACGGTCCACTCGTCCACGACCTGGCCGACGGCGCCCTCTCCGCGCACGCCGCCGTCGCCGGGCACGTCGCTGCACCCGGGTGGCCCGGGCGCCCCCACCCGGTGGCGGCCGACGACCTGCTCGCCGAGCGGGCCATCGCGGGCGACGACCTGGCCCGGGTCACCCTGGTCGAGCAGGTCCAGCTCGCCCTCGAGGAGCACCCGAGCCTGCTCGAGACCGCCCGCACCCACCTGGAGTCCCCCGGCCTCGAGGCGACCGCCCGGGCGCTCATCGTCCACGTCAACACGGTGCGCTACCGCCTGGGCCGGATCAGCGACGTCATCGGTTACGACCTCACTGACCCGCACGAGGCCTTCACCGTACGGATCGCGCTGGCTCTCGGGGCCATCTTGGAGGATCCCTCCAAGAGCCTCGGGTGAATCTCTGGTGGGGTCGACGTCGCCCCCACCCTCCTTCTCGCGGGACTCTTGAGTCGTGCTCGCCATCACCTGCCCCGGTCAGGGGTCCCAGACGCCCGGTTTTCTCTCTCCATGGCTCGAGCTGCCCGGTGTGGCAGACCGACTCCACTGGCTCTCCACCGTCGCCGGGATCGATCTGGCCGCGCACGGCACGACCTCCGACGAGGAGACGATCAAGGACACCGCGGTGGCGCAGCCACTCATCGTCGCCGCCGGTCTGCTCTCCCTGCTCACGCTCTTCGAGCACCCGGCCGACGGCTTCCGTGTCGTCGGCGCAGGCGCCGGACACAGCGTCGGTGAGATCACGGCGGCATCGGCCGCCGGCGTCATCAGCGCCGAGCAGGCCATGGTCCTCGTCCGCGAGCGCGGCCGGTCCATGGCGCAGGCCGCCACCGTCACCGCGACCGGCATGAGCGCCGTCCTCGGCGGCGACCCGCAGGAGGTGCTGGCGAGCATCGAGTCGCACGGCCTGACGGCGGCCAATGTCAACGGCGCCGGTCAGGTCGTCGCCGCCGGCACCCTCGAGCAGCTCGCGGCCTTCGCGCAGGCCCCGCCCGCCAAGGCGCGTGTCATGCCGCTCAAGGTCGCCGGCGCCTTCCACACCGAGCATATGCAGCCCGCTGTCGCCGACCTCGCCCGCCTGTCGCGCGCCGTCTCGACCCACGACGCCCGCGTGCCGCTCGTCTCCAACGTCGACGGGAGCGTCGTCCACTCGGGGCCCGAGGTCCTGCGCCGCATCGTCAGCCAGGTGAGCAACCCGGTGCGCTGGGACCTGTGCATGGAGACGCTCAAGGACCTGGGTGTCACCGGCATCATCGAGATCCCCCCGGCCGGGGCCCTCACCGGTCTGGCCAAGCGTGGTCTCAAGGGCATCGAGGTCCTCGCGCTCAAGACCCCCGACGACCTCGAGGCCGCCCACCGGATGGTCCGTGAGCACGGCTCCAGCCGTCAGGCCAGCCAGCCCACCTGGCGTCTGGTGACCTCGCCCGTCAAGGGCATGGTCAAGGTCGCTGCCGTGCAGCCCGGCTCCGAGGTCGCTGCAGGCGATGTCGTCGCCGAGGTGTCCTCCCTTCGCGACTCGCTCGAGGTGCGCTCAGGCCACGCCGGCACGGTTGTCGAGTGGCTCGTCGAGGACGGCGACCCCGTCTCCCCCGGCCAGCCGCTGCTGCGCATGCACCCCCAGGAAGGTCTGTCATGAGCACCCTTGGCGTCCCCGACGTCCTGCACCACGCCCGGCTCACCGGCATCGGCGGCTACCGCCCCGAGCGCGTCGTGCCCAACAGCGAGATCGTCGAGGCGATCGACTCCTCCGACGAGTGGATCCGTGAGCGCTCCGGCATCGCCTCGCGCCACAAGGCGGCTCCCGACGAGAGCGTCGTCGACATGGCCGAGCACGCCTCGAGGGGCGCGCTCGAGTACGCCGGGCTCTCCGCTGACCAGGTCGGCGCAGTCATCGTCGCGACGGTGTCCCACCCCTACCAGACGCCGGCGGCCGCACCTGAGCTCGCGGCCCGGTTTGGCTCTCACGCACCAGCCTTCGACATCTCCGCCGCCTGCGCCGGATACTGCCACGGCATCTCCATGGCCAATGACATGGTTCGGGTCGGCACCGCCGAGCACGTCCTGGTCGTCGGGGTCGAAAAGATGCTGGACTTCACCGACCCGACGGACCGCGGATCGGCCTTCATCTTCGGCGACGGCGCCGGTGCGGCGATCGTCTCGCGCAGCGAGACCCCGGGCATCGGCCCGACCGTGTGGGGCAGCGACGGCGAGCAGAAGCACTTGATCGCCCAGCGCGAGTCCTGGATGACCCTCGAGGCGGACCGCGCCCTGCCGTGGCCGGCGATCGTCATGGAGGGCCCGAGCGTCTTCCGGTGGGCCGTGTGGTCGATGGCCAAGGAGGCCCAGCGGGCGCTCGACGCCGCAGGCGTCACGGCCGAGGACCTCGCTGCCTTCGTCCCCCATCAGGCCAATGTGCGGATCATCGACCAGATGGTCAAGGCGCTCAAGCTGCCCAAGGACCTGCCCGTCGCCCGCGACATCGTCACCACCGCCAACACCTCCGCGGCATCCGTCCCGCTCGCCATGGAGCGCATGCTCCGTGAGGGTGAGGTCGAGCCCGGCGGGCTGGCCCTGCAGATCGGCTTCGGCGCGGGCCTCACCTGGGCCGCGCAGGTCGTGACACTCCCCTGATTTCACCCGTCGGTCCGACGGGCTCTCGGACCACCCACCGCACAACAAGGAGCAATTCCATGGCATTCAGCGACCAGGAGATCCTCGACGGCCTCGCCGAGATCGTGTCCGAGGAGACCGGTGTCGACGCGTCCGAGGTGACCGCCGACAAGACCTTCACCGATGACCTCGACGTCGACTCGCTGTCGATGATGACGATCGCCGTCACCGCCGAGGAGAAGTTCGGGGCCAAGATCCCCGACGAGCAGGTCAAGAACCTCAAGACCGTCGGCGACGCCGTCAGCTTCATCAAGGCCAACCAGCCCGCCTGAGTCCGGTGACGTTCCCCCCTTCGGCATGACGAAGGGGGGAACCGCCCGGCCCCACTCCCCTCACCCACAGGAGCCCCGAATGACTTCT
>JAKDKQ010000239.1 GCA_030453295.1 Janibacter sp. | reverse complement strand
CGACCGCCACCGACGCTGACCCGGGCGCAACCGCGGCGCCACGGCTGGTCGCACACATGAGGAGGAGCGCCCGCCGAGCGGACGCTCCTCCTCGTGCACCTGACGACGCGATCAGGCCCAGATGAAGGCCGTGCCCGGGTCGTGCAGCAGGGCACCCACGTCAGCGAGCAACTTGGAGCCGAGCTCGCCGTCGATGAGGCGGTGGTCGAAGGAGAGCGCGAGCTGGGTGACCCAGCGCGGCTCGATCGACTCGCTGCCATCGGCTGCGGTGACCACCCAAGGCATGCGGCGCACTGCGCCGAAGGCCAGGATCGCAGCCTCTCCAGGGTTGAGGATCGGGGTGCCGGTGTCGACGCCGAAGACCCCGACATTGGTGATCGTCGCGGTGCCGCCGGACAGATCCGCCGGCGGGGTGCGCCCCTCACGTGCCGTGGCGACGAGACCACCGAGGGCAGCCGCCAGGTCGTGCAGCGAGAGCCGGTCAGCACCCTTGATGTTGGGCACGAGCAGCCCGCGCGGCGTGGCTGCCGCGATCCCCAGGTTGACGTCACCGTGCACGACGATCTCCTGCGCGGCCTCGTCCCAGCTCGCGTTGGCCTCGTGGTGACGGCGCAGCGCCAGGCAGAAGGCCTTGGCCACGAGCAGCAGCGGCGTGACCTTGACGTCCTTGAAGGCACGGTCCTTCTTCAGCCGGTCGACCATCTCCATCATCGCCGTGACATCGACGGTGACGAACTCGGTGACATGCGGCGCGGTGAAGGCCGAGGAGACCATCGCGGCAGCGGTCGCCTTGCGCACGCCCTTGATGGGGACACGCACGTCCCCTGCAGCGGCGAAGGGGGCTCCCGCTCCCTGAGGTGCGAGGGCGCCAGCGTCCGAGCCTCGCAGGGCAGGAGCCGCCGCGGGTGCCGTGGTCGAGGCCGTACCCGACGACGCCGCCTCGACGTCGGCGCGGGTGACGATGCCACCCTCACCGCTCGGGGTGATCGACTGCAGGTCCAGTCCGAGGTCCTTGGCGAGCTTGCGCACCGGCGGCTTGGCCAGGGCGCGAGTGCGCTCGGGTGACAGCGGCTGGGTGGGAGCTGCGGGTTCGGCGGCAGGTGCAGCCGTCTCACCCTTGCGGGCGCGCCGGCGGGTGCTGGCGGCCTTGGCTCCGTAGCCGACCAGGTTGGGCCCGCTGGCCTCATCCCCGTCGTCGGCGGCGGGCGCCGCAGGCGGGGCCGGCTCCGGGTCGGAGCCGGCGACCTCGACGGCGATGATCGGGGCACCCACGTCGACGGTGTCGCCCTCGGCGGCGAGGAGCTGGACGACCTTGCCCGCGAAGGGGATCGGCAGCTCGACGAGCGACTTGGCGGTCTCGACCTCGATGACGATGTCGTTGACGGCGACCTCGTCGCCGACCTTGACCTTCCAGGTCGTGATCTCGGCCTCGGTCAGGCCCTCACCGGGGTCGGGCAGGTTGAAGTTCTTGACAGCCACGTGTCCTCCTGGTCAGTGCGCGAAAGAGCGGTCGACGGCGTCCAGGACGCGGTCGAGGGTCGGGAGGAACTCCTCCTCGAAACGGCTGGGCGGGTACGGGATGTTGTACCCACCGACCCGCAGCACGGGCGCCTCGAGGTGGTAGAAGCACTCCTCCTGCACCCGGGCGGCGATCTCCGCGCCCAAGCTGACGAAGGTCTGCGCCTCGTGGACGACGACGGCCCGACCGGTCTTCTTCACCGACGACGTGATCGTCGGCAGGTCAAGGGGGCTGAGCGAGCGCAGGTCGATGACCTCGAGGTTGCGACCCTCCTCCTGCGCGGCCGCTGCCGCCTGGAGGCAGGTCTTGACCATCGGTCCGTAGCAGAGCAGCGTGAGGTCGCTGCCCTCCTTGGCCACGCGGGCGTCGTACAGACCAAGGTCAGGGGAACCCCCTTCGTCGATCTCGGTCTCGCCCCGCTCGTGGTACCGGCGCTTGGGCTCGAAGAAGATCACCGGGTCATCGGTCTCGATGGCCTGCTGGATCATCCAGTAGGCGTCCGCGGCGTTGCTGCACGAGACGACCCGCAGGCCGGCGGTGTGCGCGAAGTAGGCCTCGTTGGACTCGCTGTGGTGCTCGACCGCGCCGATGCCGCCACCGCAGGGGATGCGGATGACCATCGGCATCCTGAGGTGCCCGAGGGACCGGGAGTGCATCTTGGCGACCTGGCTGACGATCTGGTCGAAGGCCGGGTAGACGAAGCCGTCGAACTGGATCTCGACGACGGGACGGTAGCCGCGCAGCGCCAGCCCGACCGCGGTGCCGACGATGCCGGACTCGGCGAGCGGGGTGTCGATGACCCGGTGGTCACCGAAGTCCTTCTGCAGGCCCTCGGTGATGCGGAAGACGCCGCCGAGCTTGCCGACGTCCTCGCCCATGAGGACGACCTTGGGGTCCTTGTCCATCGCCTTGCGCAGGCCG
This sequence comes from Janibacter sp., assembly GCA_030453295.1. Classification (GTDB taxonomy): domain Bacteria; phylum Actinomycetota; class Actinomycetes; order Actinomycetales; family Dermatophilaceae; genus Janibacter. The sequence goes on along the minus strand of JAKDKQ010000239.1, from coordinate 1,434 downwards.
GCGTTCAGGCCCTTGGCGAGGGAGAGTCGGGTGCCGCTCATGCCTGGCCCCCTTCCTCGGCGAAGCCGGCGTGGTAGGCGAGGAACTCCTCGCGCTCGGCCTCCACCAGCGGGTGCGGCTCGGTGTACTGGTTGTCGAACATCGTCGGCAGCTCCGGGTCGGGCATCTCCTGGCAGGCCTTGCGGATGCGGGCGGCGACCTCGTCGGCCTCGGCGTCGACCGCGGCGAAGAAGTCAGGGTCGGCGTGGCCGCGCTCCTCCATGAAGCCGCGCATGCGCTTGATCGGGTCCTTGTGCTTCCAGATCTCGACCTCGGCGTCGCTGCGGTACTTCGTCGGGTCGTCGGACGTCGTGTGCGCGCCCATCCGGTAGGTGTAGGCCTCGATGAGGGTGGGGCCCTGGCCGCTGCGCGCCTTGTCGAGCGCGTCCTTGGCGACGGCATAGCTGGCGAGCGGGTCATTGCCGTCGACGAGCACACCGGGGAAGCCGAAGCCTCGCGCGCGCTGGTACGGCGGGATGATGAACTGCTTGTCGTTGGGCTCGGAGATGGCCCACTGGTTGTTCTGCACGAAGAAGACGACCGGTGCGTTGGTCACGGCCGCGAAGACGAGGGCCTCGTTGAAGTCGCCCTGGCTCGTGCCGCCGTCACCGGTGAAGGCCATGACGGCCGCGTCGCGCTCCGGGTCGCCGGTGCCCATGTCGCCGTCGGCCGCGATGCCCATCGCGTACCCGACCCCGTGGAGCATCTGGTTGCCGATGACGATCGTGTAGAGGTGGAAGTTGTTCTCGTTGGAGTCCCACCCGCCGTGGTTGACCCCTCGGAACATGCCGAAGAGGCTCACCGGGTCGACCCCGCGGCACCAGGCGACGCCGTGCTCGCGATAGCCGGGGAAGGCGTAGTCCTGCGAGCGCAGGGCCCGCCCGGCACCGACCTGCGCGGCCTCCTGACCGAAGAGGCTCGGCCACAGGCCGAGCTCACCCTGGCGCTGGAGGGCGAAGCCCTCGGCGTCGATGCGGCGCACGAGCACGAGGTCGCGGTAGATGATCCGCGCGTCCTCGCTCGTCATGTCCTCGACGATCTGGGCGTAGGGGGCATTGGTCTCGTTGGTCGCCAGACGGTTGCCGTCCGCGTCGACGAACTGGACCATCTCCGGGTTGTCGTCGGAGAAGTGCCCCGAGATCTGCGAAGGGGGCGTGGGCCCCATCTCGGGCGAGGGCTCGAAGGCCCCTGCCATACGTCCTCGGGTCCCGGCGTGGCCGGCGACGTCGCTGTCGCTCACTGCTGCTCCCTTCGGCCTCGGCTCAGGGGATCGCCCCGCCCGCGGCCACGGAGGGCGTCGTTCTCGACGCCTCGATCGGCTGCGGCGGGCTTGTGACCCGAGCCACAGTTCATTGGCGTGAGCCAACCTAGCGTCTCAGCAGATGGACGCCCAAA
>JAKDKQ010000238.1 GCA_030453295.1 Janibacter sp. | reverse complement strand
CCGACCTGCTCAACGACAAGCAGAAGGACCGACTGGACACCCTGTTCGCCGACGAGCAATGATCAGAACCTATGGATGGCCCTCGGCGGGTGAGCGCGACGGAGCGCACCTTCCCGAGGAAGATCTTGTAGTCACAGAACTCTGATCAGGACCGGCGTTGGCGCGCTGGTTCGGGAAGGTGCGCTCATGTTGAAGGTAGTCCAAGACGTCGAGGCGTCCAACCATGCAGCCGGTGGGTCGCTGCTCGATGAGATCGTCGGCGACGGCGCTCGGCAGATGCTGGCGGCGGCGTTGCAGGCCGAGGTCGCGGCCTACGTCGAGCAGTTCACCGACGAGCTCGACGAGGCGGGTCGTCGCCTGGTGGTCCGCAACGGCTTCCACGAGCCGCGGGAGGTGACCACCGCGGCGGGCGCGATCCCGGTCAAGGCGCCGCGGGTTGCGCAGGTGCTGCCGCTGCTGTACCTGCACGGCCTGTCCAGCAGCGACTTCACCCCCGCACTGGAGCAGTTCCTCGGCACCAGCCACGGCCTGTCGGCGTCGGTGATCACACGGCTGGCCAAGGGACTGGCAAGACGAAGCCAGGGCGTTCAACCAGCGGTCCCTGGCCGGCACCGACTTCGTCTACTGCTGGGTCGACGGGATCCACCTCAAGGTCCGCCTGGAGCAGGACAAGGTGTGTCTGCTGGTTATCGTCGGTGTCCGTGCTGACGGCACGAAGGAGCTGGTCGCGCTCGACGACGGGCACCGAGAGTCCACCGAGTCCTGGCTCGACCTGCTCCGCAGCTGCAAGCGCCGCGGGATGCGGGCTCCGGTCCTCGCGGTCGGCGACGGGGCGCTCGGGTTCTGGGCCGCGCTGCGCGAGGTCTGGCCCCAGACCCGCGAGCAGCGGTGCTGGTTCCACAAGATCGCCAACGTCCTCAACGCCTTGCCGAAGTCCGCGCAGCCGGGCGCGAAGGCCGCGCTGGCCGAGATCTGGAACGCCGAGAACCGCGACCACGCCGAGCGTGCTGCGGAGGCGTTCGTCGCTGACTACGGCACCAAGTGGCCCAAGGCCGCCGCGAAGATCGCCGACGACCTCGACGTCCTCCTGGAGTTCTACAACTACCCCGCCGAGCACTGGGTTCACCTACGCACGACCAACCCGATCGAGTCCACGTTCGCGACCGTCCGGCTGCGCCAGCGCGTCACGAAGGGACCCGGCTCCCGAGCCGCCGGAATCGCGATGGCCTTCAAGCTCATCGAGTCCGCCCAGACGAGGTGGCGCGCCGTGAACGCGCCCCACCTCGTCGCCCTCGTCCGCGCCGGCGCAACGTTCAAGAACGGCATCCTCGTCGAACGACCAGACGGCCACGACGAGCAGACCTCCACCCACGAATCAGGAGGTGACGCTCAAGCCGCATGACACGCCGATCCACAGGTCTTGACTATTGCTCGGTCTTCGAAGAGCAACTACGATCCTTGGAAGAAGCCGGTGTTGCGACGACCGGTTGAACCTGCCGTGGCTCCGACCAGCAGAGCGATGTCAGCAGTTGGCTTTCCATCTCAGCGGCGCCGCTGGAAGGATGCCCACCGGCAAATCCCGCACCTCGTGGATTGCGAGCGTTGCGAGCGAGAGCGTGCCTACGCGAAGGAGAATTATGATGGACGTTGACCTGCTGGTGATCGGCTGGGGCAAGGCAGGCAAGACCCTGGCGGGGCGCTTCGCGGCCGCCGGCAAGACCGTGGCGCTGGTGGAGCGCTCGCCCGAGATGTACGGCGGCACCTGCATCAACATCGGCTGCGTGCCGACCAAGGACCTCGTCGTCTCGGCCGAGGAGCGTCGCGACTCCGACGACCCGCAGGAGTTCTTCCGCACCGCCGTCGCCGGCCGCGACGCGCTGATCGGCACGCTCAACGCCGCGAACCACCAGATGCTGGAGAAGCCGGGCGTCACCCTGGTGGACGGCACCGCCCGGTTCACCGGCCCGCGGACGGTCGTCGTCGACACCGCCGAGGGCCAGGTGGAGCTCACCGGCGAGACCGTGGTGATCGGCACCGGTGCGACCTCGCGCCGCGTCGACCTGCCCGGCTTCGACTCACCGCGGGTGTTCGACTCGACCACCATCCAGCACATCGACCCGCTGCCCGAACGGCTGGTGATCGTGGGCGGCGGCTTCATTGGGCTGGAGTTCGCTAGCATGTTCACCCACTTCGGCTCCAAGGTCACCATCCTCGACCGCGGCGAGGAGCTCCTTCCCCGCGTCGACCGGGACGTGGCCGAGGCCGTGAGGCAGACCCTGCTCGACATGGGCGTCACCATCGAGCAGGGCGTCCGGCCCACGTCGCTGGACGACGACGGCACACACGCCGTGGTGCACACCACCAAGGGCGATTTCGCGGCCGAGGCCGTGCTGGTGGCCGCCGGACGCGTGCCGGTCACCGGCGAGCTGGGCCTGGAGGCCGCCGGCATCGAGGTGGACGAGCGGGGCTTCGTCGTCGTGGACGACCAGCTGCAGACCAGCGTCCCCGGTGTGTACGCGGTGGGCGACGTCAACGGCGGCCCGCAGTTCACCTACGTCTCGCTGGACGACAACCGCATCGTGTGGGACGCGGTGATGGGCCAGGGCACGCGCCGCCGCAGCGACCGCGTGGCGGTGCCGAACACCACCTTCATCACCCCGCCGCTGTCGATGGTGGGCATGGACGAGACCCAGGCCCGCAAGTCCGGCCGCAACGTCCTGATGGCGAAGAAGGAGGTGGCGAAGATCGCCGCCATGCCCCGGCCGAAGATCGTCGGCGAGACCCACGGCCTGTTCAAGCTGTTCGTCGACGCCGACAGCCAAGAGATCCTCGGCGCGACGATCTTCTCCATCGACTCCCAGGAGCTGGTCAACATGGTCGCCCTGGCCATCCGGCTGGGCGCCAAGGTCTCCGACCTGCGCGACGGGATCTGGACCCACCCGTCCAGCACCGAGGCCTTCAACGAGGTGCTCGGCACCCTGGAGCCATTGGCCTGACCGCTCAGGCACGAGTACGCCCTCCGACCCGATGGGTCGGAGGGCGTTCTGCTTCGACGGGGGCGGTCGGGCCCGGCGTCCGGCCCCGCCGCCGACGCAGGCACCGCATGTCTTGGAGGCTGACCGACCCGCCCCGGGAATAGACCCTGCCGGATCGTGGTTCGAATAGGTGTACCCTGTAGGGGTATGCATCGCAAGATGGCTCGGTTCGAGGCGTCCGTGCTGTCGTCGATGCCATCGCCGCTAATCCCGACCTGACCGCCACTGTGCTCCAAACTGTCGGCGTAAAGGGATGGGACGGGTTCATCCTCGTCCGCAGAGGCTAGAGCGGAACGGGCGGGCTACCCGCGATCAGAACGTCCTCAACTCATGGGTTCTACCGGGCCTGTCGGTCGAGTGTCAGGCTTGGTTCCGGTAGCGATGGGCGGGTCAGCACTCGCGTTTCTCATCTGGCCATGGAAGGCCTGGCGGCAGACCGTGTGCCCGCCCATCGTGAGGGGACAGTGACCGCTACTGGGATGTCGTGCCCCCGCGGGTTTGGGTGAGCACTGTGGCCATGAGATCGCTGGGAGTTCCCTCACTGCTGCTGTCGGAGCGGATAGTCGAGAACGGGGAGACACACCATGTTGTTCGTCGGGGACGACTGGGCCGAGGACCACCACGACGTCGAGATCATCGACGAGGACGGCAAGGTCCTGGCCCGCAAACGCCTGCCGGAAGGACTGGCAGGGATCACGCAACTGCACGAGCTGATCGCCCATCACCTGGGCGAACCAGACGGTGATCCAGCCGCCTGGCCGCCGGTGGTCGTCGGGATCGAAACCGACCGGGGAGCCTGGGTCGCGTCGCTGGTCGCGGCCGGCTACGAGGTGTTCGCGATC
>JAKDKQ010000237.1 GCA_030453295.1 Janibacter sp. | reverse complement strand
TGCCTCAGAGCGCAGGGAACCCTCGACCGTGGTGCGCCGGGGGTCGCGGGCCTGCCATGCATCACCGGGCGCGTGCCCGCCGATGAGCCAGTCCGTCATCGCGATGCGCACCGTGTTCCGGTCGTGCATGTCCTGCATCAGGTCGTCGAGCATCTGGTAGTCGTTGTTCATGGTCATTCCTTTCGGGTCGTTGGGCTGGCCAGTACGGGAGTCGGTCGGCGTCCGTAGGGTGGTCGCCGGGCGCCATGGATGTCATCCGGTCGAGGTACGGGTCGAGGGTGTCGGTGGGGAGCATCTGGGACGCCCGCTCGGGCCGGCGGGCGTTTTCCCAATCGCCTCGGGAGACAGTGCCGAGCCCCCACTCGCCGAGCCAGTCGAGGCGGTCGGCAATAGTCATCGAGCGGTCAGCGAGAGTCGGGATCGTGGCGACGCCTTGACGGTGCGCCATGACGATGGACATGAGCACTGCGCGCTGCGGAGTGACGATGCGGCGGCCCTTACCGTGCGTGTACTTCAGGTTCCAGTCGCGCCACTCAGCGACGGTGCGCAGGCATCCGGTCTCGGCCATGTCGCGGGCGATCTGGCGAGCGCGCAGGCAGTCCTCGATCCGCTCCCACGGCTGCGTGGTGAAGGTCGCCATCTCCTCAACGGAGCCGTCCGGCAGAGGCACCATCTCGGGTGTCATGGAGGGCATGACGGGCTGACGCTTGAGGTCGTAGTCCATGCTCACCGAGCGCTCGACCCGAGACGGCAGGAAGTCCTTACGATCCTCGGTGCGTGACAGCTCCTGGAACGAGGGGAATCGCGTGTACCCGTTCGGCACCCGGCCCTCGCGGGTCACGACAGCGGTCAGCAGCAGTTCCCGGTCCTCGGCACTGTCCGGGACGGTACCCTTCGGAGCCTTGAGGCCGTTGTGAGCGCACACCCCGCCTGGAGAGAGCGACACGTTGCCGCGCGTAGTGAAGTTCACCAGATCGTCCTGCGCGTGCTTCGCCTCCCAGATACTCGGGTCGCCGGTCAGAGCAGTGCGAGAGTCGCTGAGCACCTCGTCAAGCCCGTAGAGGTCGAGGCCAGCGACCTCATCAACGGTGACGTCCGTGATGAACCCGTCCGTGGTCACCGAGAAGACGTGCCCGCCGTGTTCGACGATCTGGTTCATGGTCGCGAGCAGCTGCGCACGAACGAAAGACGTGGTGGTTGCGGCGTGGTAGGGGCTGGAGACCGCCGAGCCGCCGACGTTGTCCATCTCCTGTGCGCGAGCGTCCCATGAGCGCTGCTCAGCGACGTCCTGCGCGGTCTTGCCGTACACCGAGTTCACGCCGGTCTTCAGCGTCTGCTCTTCCAGAGACCCCTTGCCGAAAATCTTCTTGGCAGCGTTCCGGTCGTCGATGAGCTGCTTCACCCCATGGCGCAGGGACAGGCTCGGCCCACCGTCCTGCCCCAGCTCGCGACCGAGATAGCCGATCTGGCAGTGGACCTCAGCGCCGAGGCGGAGAGCGAGCCACAGCTCCGGGCCGCAGACCCAGGTGCCAGCAACACCCTCGGACGTGCGCGGATAGACGAGGGTGCCATCAGCGACGATCGGCAAGCACGGATACGCCACGTCTGCGGGGAACTCGAACGACACGAAGCCGACAAACGGGGTCGCCGCCGAGGACACGTCGTCAACGGTGAGCGCTCGCTCATGCACGACCTCCTCGATGGCACCGGCCTCCCAGTCGAGATCACGCACAAGAGCCATCGCGGTCGGGTAGGCGTTCTGCGCGTCGATGTCCACAGTCGGGGTCGGGTAGTAGCCCGGCATCGGACACGAGTTCAACCCACCGTGATACGCACGGGCGAACGCGGAGGAGAGCTGCGCGGCAGCGCCATCGAGCGGGTTGCGACCCCGCTTCGCGTAGAAGCTCAGCCGGTCACCCTCCTCGACAGCCTCGACGCCCTCGTCCTCGTCCACCAGCCCAGCGAACTTCCGGCGGAACTCCGAGGGGCTCGACGCCCCCAAGTAGGAGCTTCCAGAGTCCACGAGCGCTGCAGCAGCACCACCGCTGAGGGTGATCGGAGGAACGACTCCGTCACCCCACAGCCGAGCGAGGTATTCGACGACGATGACCGCGTCGTTGATGCCGTACTCCAGGAACTCATCCAGGTGCTCACGTCGGTAGTCCGTCATGCGGGAGATCCAGCCCTCCGGCACGTCCAGCTTCGTGACACCGCACGCCTCGCCGAGGACGGCAAGACTCTTCTTCCCGGCGGGTGCCTGCGACATGGTGTCGCGGACGGACACCGACAGGCTCTGCCACCAGTGCCCGTTCTCGTTGCCGCGCTGCGAGCGGAACGGCAGGAGCGTCACCAGGCCACCGGCAGCCGAGGTTAGCCGGACGAGGCTGTCCAGCTCGCGGCTCTGACCGCCCGTGCGGAAAGTCGTAAGGTCCGCCGAGCCGTAGTGGCAGGCAAGCACGATGGGCACGCGCAGCTTCGCCAGCGCGTCCCGACGCTCCTGCCAGTCATCAGACCAGAACGCCCCGCGCGGCACGCCACGGGGACCGACCTCGTCGGGCACCAGCGCGGAATGCCACAGCTCGGCAGCGACCACCACGGCCCACAGCGCCGTGTGCAGCGAGAGGCGAGCGCCGGAGCCCAGCGGGGGAAGGATGACAACCTCGACCATCATCGACGGATCGACCGGGTCCGGCGTGACGAGCTGGTACGAGTCGATGATCCGCGCGCCGTCCACGGTCGTGAACTCGGTGTCGAAGCCCACGACGATCCCGGCGCGGCCGGTCCCCATCGCCTTCACCGACGGGAGATCGCCGAACGCCGTCGTGGACACCGGCACGCCTGCCCCGACAGCCTCCGGCGCAGGTGACAGCGGACCGCTCGCGGCGCCACGGTCATACAGTCGTAACTCGGGGCTCCCCATAGGGGCTAATGACCGTGCTGGAGCATTTCCTTCCTGGCCAGGGGAAATAGTCGTCTCGGAGAGGTCGAGAAGGTGTGACAGTTCGGAACTGTCACACTCGGTGACGGGAGGCTGAGACCCCGCCGCCCCGCCGGTCGAGGCATCGTTGGGCACGGTCGCGCCCCCGCTGGCCGCGGCTCGTGTGCGACGTCGCACGAGCACCTCGAAGACGATGCCGCGCCGCACGCCGTCGGTGATGTCGTGGCGCACCCAGCTGGAGGCCGCGGCGCTCATGCCGCACCGCCGAAGATCGTGCTGAGACGACGAGCCTGAGCGTCGTTCAGCGGGGGAGCGGATGCGGCAAGCCGTTCTGCGGCAGCCTCAATCTCCTCGAAGGTCGCGGGCCTGACGGCCACCGCGAGAGCTTCGAGGTCGGCGCGCAGCACCTTGACGCGGGAACCGACCTTGACGGCGGGCAGTCGGCCGTCAGTGATGTACTTCCGAAGTGTGGAGTACGCGGCATAACCCTCGGCAGCCGCCTGCTGGAGGGTGAGATAGATGGGTTGGACGTGAGGTGTCGAGGACACAGGGACTCCCTAGGAGTCATTACCCGTGTACTCGTGGCCGCCTCTTGAGTCCCTCACCTACCGATGAGGGCGGCTGCGCTCTGGCCTCTGTCCTCGTCGCTGGAGCGCCAGGCCCGACGAGTGTGGTTCGCAATCGGCCGGTCTACCCGAGCGCGTCCATCTCGCTCGGAACCCGTGACTCTGGCCTCTTTCCTCGCGCCGGGAGTCACGCCGGTCCCGCGAGTGTGGGTCACCAGTGGCAGTCGGAGGAGCCCATCCCTTGGGTCCGACACGCGACCCTGCCCTGTTATCCGAAGGTGGTGGGTCGCCCGCCAGTCCCTCTTACCCCGGTGTGCTCGTCCCGGGGTCTTCATCTTTTCCGCCGGAGGAGCACTGCTCCGGTCGGGGTAGTAGTCGACGTTCGGCTAC
>JAKDKQ010000023.1 GCA_030453295.1 Janibacter sp. | reverse complement strand
GTGCGGGGTCGGGTCGACATCAGCTCTTGTCCTTGCACGCGGTCTCGCTCCACGGCGAGTAGTCCTCGTCCCGCTGGACCCGCACGCGGGCGCACTGACGCGTCGCCGAACCGAACTCCTGGGAAAAGGTGCCCGTGCCCGTGTCCTCGTCGATGTCGGAGACGCCGTAGGCGGTCGCCTTGTCGATGACGTCCTCGGAGAGCGCCGCCTTGACGAGGTAGCGATCCCCCTTCTGGTAGCCGGGGTAGTCGATCGTGTAGATCAGCTGGGAGTCCTCCACCGTCATGGTGAAGCTCGGCGCACTCTCCAGGGAGGCCCCTGCCTGGGTGTCGGTCTGCGTGTCGCTGCCCTCGCCCCTGCTGTTGAGGGCCAGGGCCGTCCCGATGATCGCGACGAGCAGCAAGAACCCGCAGACCCCCGCGATGATCGGGAGCCAGCGCTGCGGTCCGGCCTTGGTCGGTCCGAGGCCGCGGCTCTGGTGCCGTGGGCCCGTCGGCGGGAGGGACCCCGAGGCCTGCGGCCCCGAGGTCTGCGGCCCGGTGGACTGAGGTGGCCGTGGGCCGGACGCCTGGGGCGGTCGGGGCCCTGAGGCCTGCGCGGGCGGACCGGGCATCCCCGGTCGCGTGCCGGATCGGGCGACGACGCCGTCCGCGATGGGGACCGGGCCGGTGGGTCCGATGCCCCGTCCTCCGCTCAGCTGCCCACCGATGACGGGCTGGCCCAGCGGTGGCGGCGGGGCGCTCGTGGTCGACCGGGGCCCGGACCCGGTGCTCGCGCGCAGCTGCGTGCGGTCCCGGGTCTGTCCGAGCGCACCCGAGTCCCCACTGTGGCCCAGCTCGTCGAGAACGACGATGGCCGTGCGCGAGAAGCGCTCCTCCTGCTCGATCTGCTGGAGGCTGCGGGCGAACTCGATCGCACTCGCGGGACGGGCGAGCGGATTTTTGCTCATGGCCTGGGCCAGGAGCCGCTCGAGCGACTGGGGGACGTCCGCGCGGTCCGTACCCGGCGGCGGGTTGGAGCGGATGCGTGGCATCAGCTCGAAGGCGGAGTTGTTGCCGCCTGGCACCTCGAAGGGAGAGCGGCCCACGAGCAGCTGCCACAGGGTCGCCGACAGGGCATAGACATCAGCCCGAGCATCACCGTTGCTCTGGCCGAAGAGGACCTCCGGTGGCGCCCACGGCACCGAGACCCCCAGGTCCTCGTCGATCTCGTCCAGTGCTCCACCGCGACCGGCGATGCCGAAGTCGGTCAGCCCGGGAGAGCCGTACTGGCTGACGAGGACATTGGCCGGCTTGATGTCACGGTGGATGACACCCGCGCGGTGGGCCGTCTCGACGGCGCTCGCGAGCTGGATCCCGGTGCGCAGGACCTCCTCGACGGAGAAGCGAGCCGTGCGGGCCCGCTGCGCGAGGTTGGGCGGGGGGTAGTACTTCATCACGAGGAAGGGACGACCGTCCCCGCTCGTCCCCGCCCGGAAGACCTGCACGATGTAGGGATGGTCGGCCAGCTGGGCCATCGTGTTGGCCTCGTCGATGAACTGCTGCTGGATCGTGGGGGTGAGTCCCTCGGTCTTGAGGACCTTGACGGCGACCTTCATCCGCGGCATCTGCTGCTCGTAGAGGTAGACGTCGGCATACCCGCCCGAGCCGAGCGGCTGGACGTAGTCGAGCCCTTCGAGGTCGGGCGGGATGGCGCTGCTCACTCAGGCATCATCCCGTGACCTCGAAGACCATGGAGACCTGGTCGGCGAGGGTGATCGTCGTCCCGGGCTCGATGGTCTGCTGGTCGCCCGGACGCACCCGGACCGGCGAGGACCCGGGCAGCGCCACAGTCGTGCCATTGGTCGAGCCGAGGTCACGCACGAGCACGTGCCAGCCATCGAGCACGATCTCGACGTGGTTGCGAGAGATCTCGTTGTCCGGGCTGGAGATGCGCACCAGGTGGGGTGAGCTCGGACCGGTCTCCACCGCTCGGGGGGCCCGGCCGATGAGGACGCCGCGGTCGAGCGTCACGACATCGCCCGTCGACATCCGCAGCTGGCCCAGCGCCGGACGCATCGTCTGCTCCGGCTGCTGCGACGGCAGGTCCTGCCCGCACGCACGGCAGCGCGTCGCGTGCGGTGCGTTGAGGTGACCGAGCGAGCAGCGCACCGCGAGGACCATGGGGCTGGCGGCCTCCGCCTCGGGCTCCTCCCCGGGGGCGGCCTGGACGGGAGCGGGCTGCCCCGCCCCACCGTCCGGCGTCGGCAGCGACGGCAGGCCGAAGGGCATGCCCGGCATCCCTGGCATCCCTGTGCCGGGCCCTGCCGCCGGGGTGCTTCCGCCCCACGGCACCGCTGAGATGACGCCGGCTGAGTCCTCGGCACCACTGTCGGGAGTCGCCGGGACGGGAGCGCTGTCGCCAACCGTCGAGGCGCTGCCGGTCGACGCCTGTGGCACTCGGGACCCGACGAGGTGGCCGTCGGCGAATTGCGGCCGACCGCCTCCCGGCTCGTGACCGGGGGCGTCATCGCGGGCTGCCTGGACGCGGACCGGGCCGCCGAGCCCGGGACCCGGTGCGGGCTCGCCCACGGGGGCGTCCGCACCCGGCTCGCTCGCCGACGGGTCGATCACCTCGCTGTCGTCAGCCGCGTCCTCGGCCAAGGGGGCCGACCCCGGCATCGGGGGCAGCCCGACGTGGGAGTCCACCGTCGGACCGGACGGCGCCGGGGCGTGGTGCTCGTCATCTTCGGTCGGCGGAGCGAGGGTGGCGTTGACCTGGTCCTCGTGCGGCTGGAATCCTCCGGCCGCCGCCACGGGGCCGGAGTCGATGGGGGCATCTGCCGCCGCCTCGTCCTCCGCGAGCTGCGCCATGAGCGAGCTGCGGTGGTGCTGGGTGTTGCCGAAGAGGAAGTCGAAGCTCGGCAGCTCATCGTCCTCATCGCTCGCCGCGCCCCCGGCCTGAGCGGCCACCGGCTCCTGCGGGGCCACCGGCTCCTGCGGGGCCTCGGGCTCCTGCGGGGCCTCGGGCTCAGGGTCAGGGCTCGCCTCCGGCTCGTCCGCCACCAGGTCCTCGGACGCGGGTGCCGGAGTCTCGACGACCTCGGCCTCCTCGATCGGCTGCTGGTCGGTCGGCGTCTGCGTGGACTGCACCGGCTGGCGTCCGAACACCGAGGGCATGGCCCACCCGGCAGCCGGCTCGGGCTCGGCTTCGTCGGTCACGTCCGCGACCGGCTCGGCATCCTCGGGCACGACGGTGGGCGCTGGCGCGACCGCCATCTCGGGCTCCGAGTCAGCCTGCGAGGTCACATCGACGGGCTCGGTCTCACCCGTCTCGAGGACCACGTCGACGACATCGCCCTCGAGGTCCTCGTCGGCCCACGGGCCACGAGCGGGCGCGCTGACCGTGTGGGTCGTGCCGTCGCCGGCAGTCACCACCACGCGGGCCGCGCCTCGCACGAGGACCCGACCCGAGCCCTCGTCGATCAGAGCGAAGTCCGGCGTGCGGCGGACCCCTCCGGCACTCAGCTCATCGGTCACGACGTCTGCGAGGTCGTCGTCCTCGGCGTCCGCCACGGCGTCGGCGATGCGCTCGGCGAGGGAGGCATCCCCCTTCGCCAGCACGTGGATGCCGTCGCGGACGACCTCGATCCAGCCGTCGCGGCCATCGATCCTCGTCTGCATGGTCACTCCTTGTCGCTCAGCTTGCCCCGCGGTGCGGTGTCGTCCCCGGACGCCCGCGGACTGGTCACCGACAGGTCATCGCCCACCGTGCCGTCGAGGTTGACGACGACCACGGTCACATTGTCACGTCCCCCGGCCTCGACTGCCGCACGGACGAGCTCTTCTGCGGCGTCCTGGGGATCAGGATGCTGCTGCAGGATCTCACGCAGACGGGCGTCGGTGAGCTCATTGGTCAGGCCGTCGCTGCAGATGACGAAGCGTTCGCCCGCGTAGGGCGGCAGCACCCATGCATCGGACTGGGAGGCGTAGTCGGTCCCCAGGGACCGGGTGACGACATTGCGGGCCGGGTGGACCCGGGCCTCGTCGGGGGTGATGACCCCGGCCTCGACGAGCTCCTGCACCTCGGAGTGGTCGACGGTCACCTGGGTGAGGGTGCCGGCGATCCAGCGGTAGACCCGCGAGTCGCCGACGTTGAACACTGCCCAGTGGTCGGCGCCACCGGCGGTGACCAGGGCCAGGCCGGTGGCGGTCGTCCCCATGCCCTTGTTCTCGGGGTGCGAGTCCACAGCGGTGAGGATCCGCTGGTTGGCCAGGACGAGCTGGCGCGTGACGTCATCCGCCGTGAGGTCGGTCCGGGCGACGAGCTCGCGCATCGTGTCCACGACGATGCCACTGGCGACCTCGCCGGCCGCGTGCCCGCCCATGCCGTCGGCGACGACGAAGATCCCGCCCTCGGCGAGCGCAGAGTCCTCGTTGAGCGTGCGCACCCGTCCGGTGTCGGTGGCCGCACCGACCTGCAGCACCAGACCCGGCAGCTCGTCATGACCGGCCACGGCCGTCACGTGGTCGCCCGGATCGTCCGGAGCACCTGCTGCACCTCGGCGTAGGCGCTCTGCGCGTCACCACCACCGACAGAGCCCGTCGCCTGGATCAGGTCGACGATGCGTCCCCTCCGCGACCCGGCGAAGAGGTGGATCTGCACGATGGTGCCGATCTGCGGGTCCACCCAGGAGACATTGACGCCGACGAAGGGGATCTCCCCCAGCTGGAGCTCGAAGGGTTCGTCGACGTCACCGTCCTGCTGCTGCGCGACGAATCCGCGCAGCTCCTCCAGGGCGTGCCGCATCGTGAAGTCGGCTGTGCGTTGGAATCCGCGGACGACGACATTGGGGGCGAAGCCGTGGTCGCTCTCCACCCGGCGGCACGCCAGCAGGGTGCCGCCGACACGGACGGGACCCCACGTGTCGGGGACATCGATGGTCACGCCCGGCGGCCCGGGGAAGACCTCACTCGGGTACGTCAGCTGTGGCATGGTCAGGAGCGCTCTCAGGGGTTGATGCGGAGGGAGTCGACAACACGATCGATGGTGCCGTAGTCCGTCTCTCGGCGCGCGCCGGCATACGAACCCGTCACCTGGATGACGTCCAGGACGTCATTTTGACGCTGTGCGGTGAACCAGTGGACCTGCCCCACGGTGCCGGCCTCACCATCGATGAAGGCCAGGTCGGCGCCGACGTACTCCCGTCCGTCGACCTCCTGGTGCTTGAGGACCCCGAGCTTGCCCTCCTGCCGCTGGGCGACGTACTCGGCCAGCTCGGCGTGGATCTCGTCCGGGCCGAAGGGGGCCAGCCGCTGGTAGAAGCGCACGACCACATTGGCCAAGAAGTGGTCGCCACCCTGGTCGGCCTCGCGGATCGCGATGAGCGTGTCGGGTGCCCAGACCTGGGTCCAGCCCTCGGGCATCTCGAGCTCGAGCCGGGGTGGCCCGGGGACGACCGGGCTGGGGTAGGTGATCTGGGTCATGCTGCGCTCCTGTGGGTTGCGGGGCGGCGGCCGTGGTCTGGGGCACAGCCTGCCATCTTGAGACGTTGGGGGGTCACCACCAGTTGCCTGGGTTGATCGGGGAGTCGGCCAGCGCCTCGCCGACGTCGGCGAGTCCGTCGACGATCTCGTTGGGCGAGATCGAGACGTCAAGGGAGATCGACCCCCCGATGCCCAGGGTCGCGCCGACGTCGAAGGAGACACCGACGCGGTCCATGGACAGCTCTGCGTCGGCCTCGGCGTGGGCGCCGATGCCGTAGGAGATGGAACCGGAGGCGCCGACATCGGCCGGTCCGATGTCCTGGCTGAAGCCGCCTTCGATCCGGCCGCCGGCGAAGGCCTCGAAGCCAGCCCCCACCTGGGCGCCGGCGGGCCCGATCTGGGCCCCGGCGGTGGCCTCGGCCTCGGCACCGATCATGGCCTCGGCCTGGGCCGTCGTCCCGTGGTCACCCGTCCAGTGCGCCTCGGCCCTGCCCAGGTAGGCCCCCGCCTCGGCATTGGCCTCGATGTAAGCGCCTCGCGTCGCGTCGATGCCCATCGTGCCTGCGGTCGAGACGTCGTAGGCGAGGAACTCTGCGCTCGCACCGGTCTCCTCGTCGCCCGCACGGGCCTGAGCGACCTGATCGCGCGCCCCGACGTCCCACAGGTCCTGCTCGACGATCGGCTCGCTCTGGACATTGTCGAGGATCGCTTGGGCACGGGAGGCGGTGTCATTGTCGAAGGAACGCTCGACGGACCCCGCACGGCCCCACTCGTCGCGGCGGAGCATGGCCGGACCGTCGGTAGGGGTGCCCTCGGTGGTCGACCGGCTGCGCTCCCAGCCGTTTTCCCCCTCGGTCGTCTCGGTCCAGGTCCCGGTCCGGTTGCCGAACCGGTCCCGGCTCTCGGTCCAGGTGCCGCCCGGGGACTCCTGCCAGGTCTTGCCCGTCAGAGGGTCGTAGTGGTGCAGGGTGCCCGACTCATCGCGGTTGGTCCGCACCCCGACGGAGTCGGGGCCGCGATCGAGGATGTCGTATCCGCTCGGAGGGCCGTCGGGCCACTTGCCGTCGCTCCCGTTGTCCCCGCTGATGGGCCGCTGCGAGCCGGGGCCCGGGCCGGGTCCACCGGGTCCACCGGTGCCACCACCGCCGACACCCGACCCCTCGTCCTGGTCCTGCGCCTGCTGACGCAGCTCCTTGGCCGCGCCCCGCAGGAGCTCGGTGGCGGCACCGAGTGAACGGGCCGCCTCCCGCTGCCACCTGATGAGGAGCTGCTGGGAGTCATCGCCGCCCCAGTTGTCGCGCAGCAACCCGGCGCTGGCATTGCCTCGGCCGAGGATGTCGCCGAGGCGTCCTGCCTCGATGTCGATGCCGCTCGCGACCTGTCGGATGCGCGAGCTGTCCATACCGTGCTCGAGGGTCATGGACGGTTCTCCCTGATCGGTGGTGCGGCTGCGGGGTGCAGGCCTGGGACCAACCTAGAGCGGTCCCCGTCGGGTGGCGATGGGCAGCACTCCCCATCGGGACCCGGGCACTCGGGTCAGGTTCTGGCTGCCCACCAGGTGCGCAGTCGCTCTGCCGCCAGCTCGGGACCGATCGGGCCCTCGTCGAGGCGCACCTGCAGCAGGTACCGGTAGGCCTCGCCGAGCACGGGACCGGGAGAGATGCCGAGGACCTGCGCGATCTCGTTGCCGTCGAGCTCGGGACGCACCTTGTCCAGCTCCTCCTGCTCCAGCAGCTCGCCGATGCGCACCTCGAGATCGTCGTAGGCGCCGCGCAGGCGTGCGGCCTTGCGCTGGTTGCGCGTCGTGCAGTCCGCCCGGGTCAGGCGATGCAGCCGCTCCAGCAGCGGACCGGCGTCCGTGACATAGCGCCGGACGGCCGAATCGCTCCACTGCCCGTCGCCGTAGCCGTGGAAGCGCAGGTGCAGCTCGACGAGGCGGGCGACCGCAGCCGTCGTCGCCTTGTCGAAGCGCAGTGCCTTCAGCCGCTTGGTCGTCAGCTTGGCGCCGACGACATCGTGGTGATGGAAGGAGACTCCACCGCCGCCCTCGAAACGTCGGGTGCGTGGCTTGCCGATGTCGTGGAGGAGGGCAGCAAGCCGCAGCACCAGGTCGGGCCGCGGGACGGGGTGCTCGTCGTCGCCCTCGGGGCCCTCCAGGTCGATGGCCTGCTCGAGAACCGTCAGAGAGTGCTCGTAGACGTCCTTGTGGCGGTGGTGCTCGTCGATCTCGAGCCGAAGGGCGGGCAGCTCGGGCAGCATCTGCTCGGCCAGCCCCGTGTCGACGAGGATCCGCAGACCGGCGACCGGGTCGGCGGCCAGCAGGAGCTTGACCAGCTCGTCCCGGATGCGCTCGGCGGAGACGATCTCGAGCGTGGCCGCCGCCTCGGTCATCGCGGTGATGACCTCGGGCGCCGGGACGAGCCCGATCTGGGCGACGAAGCGGGCCGCGCGCATCATCCGTAGCGGGTCGTCGCTGAAGGAGACCTCGGGGGTGGACGGGGTGCGCAGGCGTCGCGCCGCGAGGTCGAGCATCCCCCCGTGCGGGTCCACCAGCTCCAGTCCCGGCAGGCGCAGCGCCATGGCATTGACCGTGAAGTCGCGCCGCACGAGGTCGTCCTCGAGGTTGTCGCCGAAGGCCACGACCGGTTTGCGGGTCGTGCCGTCGTAGGCGTCGGCACGGTAGGTCGTCACCTCGACGGTGTCGCCACCCTTGCGCGCACCGATCGTGCCGAACTCGCGCCCCATGTCCCAGTGGGCATCGCCCCAGTCGGCGAGGATCGCCTCCGTCTCCTCGGGCGACGCGGAGGTCGTGAAGTCCAGGTCACCGCTCGTGCGAGCGAGGAAGGCGTCACGGACCGGACCACCCACGAGGGCCAGCTCATGGCCCCCGGCGGCGAAGCGCTCCCCGAGGTCGGTGAGCAGCGGGAGCGTCGGAGCCAGGTGGGCCACCGCGGCGCGCAGGATCTCCGGGGGCAGATCTGGGGAGGACATGAGGCCCAAGGTTACGCGGTGCGCATCAGAGCACCGGTGCGTTGGGCAGGCAGCGCAGGTAGCCCGTGCCCTGCGGGTGCAGCGCCCGCTTGGTGATGTCGATCAGCCGCGGGCTCGCCGTCATCGACAGGTGATCGCTGAGGTCGATGCCGCAGCCGTCCTGGAGCGTGATGTTGTCGACCGTGGCGCCGGGACCCGCCTCGAGGAAGGTGCTGCGGTAGGGCGTCGTCACCTCGTCGTACCTCGTCGCGACGACCGTGTAGTCGACGCCCGGGACGGTGTCACCGTCGGCGGTGAGCTCCGTGAGGTAGTCAGACCCCCTCAGCTGGTCGACGGCGGCCTGTCCGAGCCCGGCCCGGGTGAGGTCGGTGGCGCCCACTGCCTGCGCGATCGTGCCCAGGCCAGACAGTGTTGTCCCGTGGTGGGTGGCGCCGTAGGTCACGACATCGTCAACGCCGGCGCCCCCGTGCTTCTTGAGGACATCGGTGATGATCGTGCCCCCCTGCGACCAGCCGACCATGTCGACCTCGTCGACGCCGGTGCGCTCCCGCACGGCGGCCGCGAAGGCAGCGAGCTCGTCGCCGTTGCCCGACAGCCCCGTCGTCCCGTAAACGCCCGGCAGCTGGGCCGCGGCGTCCGTCCCGTCGGTCCCGTAGTTGAAGGAGTAGACGCAGTAGCCCGCCCAGGTGAGCTCCGGCGCCATCCGGGCGAAGGAGTCGTACTGGTTGGCGTAGGTGCCGTGCACGAGGACGACCGGCTGGGTGCCGGCCGTGGGGGTGCAACCCCAGTTGTTGACCCCGGCGGCTTGGGCGTCCGGAAAGACCAAGGAGTAGACCAAGGCAGCGCTGAAGTTCAGCTGGTAGGGACCGGACCCCTGCACGTCCTGTGCGGCCGACGCCGAGGGGGCCACCGTCATGGCTCCCAGGGTGGCGGCGGCAGTGGCGGCAAGCATCCGGCTCAGGCTCGTGGATCGCATGCGGGGGCTCCTCGCTCTGGCGTCGACGGTGACGCAGGGGCCCGACCTCGTCGTCGGGCTACTCGACAGTAGGGCAGACGCTGGAGTCTCGCTCGGCGAGCCTGGGCGCGGATGCCGAGCCGTCCACGCACCCAGAGTCCTCCCGGAGCGGATGGCTACAGTGACCACATGAGTCACCCCGCTCCCACCTCCGGACCGCAGCGTCGTCTGCCCGCGGTCGAGGAGCGCAGCGCGGGTGGCGTCGTGGTCGACGTGCACGAAGGGGAGGCCCGGATCGCCGTCATCGCCCGCCGCAACCGCGCGGGCCGGCTCGAGTGGTGCCTGCCCAAGGGGCACATCGAGGGCGAGGAGACCCTGGTCGAGACGGCCGCCCGCGAGGTGGCCGAGGAGACCGGCATCGAGGCCCGGGTCCTCGTCGAGCTGGGCACCATCGACTACTGGTTCGCCACGCCCGACCGGCGGATCCACAAGTTCGTCCACCACTACCTCCTCGAGGCGGTCGGTGGCTATCTCACGATCGACAACGACCCCGACCACGAGGCCGTCGACGTCGCGTGGCTCCCGCTGCGGGACGCGCCGCGGCACCTGACCTTCCCCAACGAACGACGTATCGCGAGGGAGGCGTGGCAGCGGCTCGCCGGCGACGCCTGAGCGCGACCATCGCGAGCCTGGTGCTCGCGCTGCTCGTCCTGCTCCCCGTCGCTGCCCAGCCCTCGGCCGCCGCCCCTGACCCGCCCGGCGACTCCAGCGACGGGGAGCTGACCATCACGTCGATCACGACGGTCGCCGAAGGCGATGACACCGTGACCGTGCAGGGCCGCCTCGCCAACCCCGGCTCCGAGGTCCTCAAGGCGCCCTCGGTCTCCTTCGTCCCCCACCCGGCCGGCCCGCAGCGCTCCGACATCGCGACGTGGGCTCGCGGGAGCACGCCCGTCACCGGTACCGCACTGGACCGCACGACCCTCGACGACATCCCTGCGGGGAGCTCCGCCCCCTTCGTCCTGGAGGTCTCTGCGGAGGACCTGCTGCCGGATGTCTCTGCCGGCGCTGCCTGGGTGAGCATCCAGACACGGACGAGCGCCGTGCACACCTTTGTCGGGGTGCACCGACGCAAGGAGTACGTCCCCCTGAGCCTGCTCTGGGGCATCCCGCTCGTCCTGCCCGCGGACCAACGCCTCTTCGACCACGACGACCCGGGACGGGACACGGCCTGGGACGAGGCCGTCGGTGACGGCTCCCGCGTGGCCGAGCTGACGGCCACGCCCCCGGCCGATGACGAGGCCTGGCTGCTCGATCCCTCCCTGCTCGACGTCCCCGAGGAGGACCCCGACAGCCGGATCGACGCCTCGGAGCGGACCGTGCGCTCGGAGCGCGCGAGCGCGCTGCGTGACCAGGTCGTCGGCTCCCGGACCCTCGTGCTGCCCGACGCCGACGCCGACGTCGCCGCCGGAGCGCGCAACCCGCAGGCCGGCCGGATGGTGCGCCCCCGGGTGTCCGCCGGCGCCGCTGTCGCCGACGAGCTGGGCGCCCGCAGCGACGTCCTGTGGCCCGCCGACGGGCTCGCGACCAAGGACCGGGCCACCGCACTGGGGCAGCTGCACCCCGACGGGCGCACGACGCTGCTCGTGCCCGGGACGAGCGTCGTCCCCGAGGGCTTCACCCCCACCGGAGGCGTGCGCACCACCGACAGCACGCCTCTGGTGGTGCGCGATGGCCCGCTCTCCGAGCTCGTCGCAGGCCTGGGCTCGGGAGACGACGTGCTCCTCGCCCGCCAGCAGCTCGTGGCGGAGACCGCCTCGGTCCTGCGTGAGCGGGCCGGCACCCCCCGCACCCTCGTCGTCGTGCCCGACCGCGATGCCACCCCGGACCCCAAGGCCTGGGAGCGGCTGCGCACCACCACCGACGACATCCCGTGGCTCAGGAAGGGCAGCCTGGACGCCGTCCTCGACGAGGCCGCGAGCGCCGATCCCGGCCGCACTGCCCGCGACCAGCAGCAGATCGCAGCAGCGACGAAGGGGGACCGTGCCCGCGCCGTCGTGCTGACCGGCGCTCGTGCGCAGGGCCTCCTCGACGACCAGGCATCGATGACGACCTTTGCCTCGGTCCGCTCCGACGGACCCGTCTGGCGCACCGAGACGCTCTCGACGATCCACCAGCTGACCTCCACGCGATGGCGCTCCGCCCCGGGCATCCAGCACCGACTCCAGGAGCAGCTCAGCGGCGACGTGGAGCTCACCCACGACGACCTCGTCGTCTCCGAGGGCGACGTCAACTTCTTCGCCGACACGGGGCGGCTGCAGATCACGATCGTCAACCACACGGAGGTCGAGCTGTCCAACCTCGTCGTGCGGCTCACCCCGGACAACCCCTCGCTCCGCATCGACGGGGACCCCGATCCGTTGACGATCGGCCCGGGCGGTCGCCAGACGGTGACCGTCACCGCGTCCGCGCTCGCCGCCGGACAGGTGCCCGTCCACGTGACGGTCGCGACGCCGGACGGCCAGGAGATCGCTGCCCCTGCCACCCTCCACGTCAAGGTGCGCCCGACCGGCGACTCGATCTACTGGATCATCGGCGGCCTGGCGCTGCTGCTCCTGCTCGCCGGGACGTGGCGTAGCGTGCGGGGCGGTCGTCGCCGGGCGGGGGCCGAGGTCGACCCCACCGAGGAGAGCTGATGAGCGAGGCCGCCGCCTCCGACGATGCCGGGACGACACCCACCCGGGCAGAACCGTCGATCGCTCGCTCCAGCGCCATCATGGCCGCGGGCAGCCTCGCCTCCCGCGTCCTGGGCCTGGTCCGCAACACCATGACGATCGCCGTCGTCGGCCTCAACCTGGTGTCCTCCGACGCGTGGAACGCCGCCAACACGCTGCCCAACATCTTCCACCTGCTCATCGCCGGCGGGGTGCTCAACGCGGTCATCGTCCCGCAGATCACCAAGGCCATGCGGCACGAGGACGGCGGCACCGTCTACATCAACCGGCTGCTGACCCTGGCCGTCACCGCCCTGGCGGCCGTGACCCTCGTGCTGACCCTCGCAGCGCCCCTGCTCGTGCAGCTCGTCGTCTCGAGCAGCTGGGACGGCCCCTCTCGTGGCCTGGCGACCGCCTTCGCCGTCATCTGCCTCCCCCAAGTCTTCTTCTACGGGGTCTACACGCTCTTCGGGCAGGTCCTCACCGCGCACAACCGCTTCGGCATGTTCATGTGGGCCCCCGCACTCGCCAACATCATCGCGATCGCCGGTCTGGCGTGGTTCCTGCTCACGGGTGCACCCCTGAGCGCGCCCGTCAGTGAGTGGACGCCGATGATGATCACGGTCCTCGCCGGCTCGGCGACGCTCTCGATCGCCCTGCAGGCGCTCGTGCTCGTCCCGTCCTTGCGTGCCACCGGGCTGCGCTTCCGGCCCGTCTGGGGTCTGCGCGGCAGCGGGCTGGGCAGCGCCTCGCGGATGGCGATGTGGGCCTTCGCCGCCGTGGCCTTCGGCCAGCTGGGCTACTTCGTCAACTCCCGGGTGCTCACCTCCGCGACCTACGCGGCCAAGAGCGCCGGGGTCGAGGGTGCCGGCCTGACCGCCTACGCCAATGCCTACCTGCTCTTCATGCTGCCCCACGGGCTCGTGACCGTCTCGCTCGTGACGGCCCTCTTCACGCGGATCTCGCACGCTGCCCACGCACGCGACACCGCGGCCGTGACCGCCGATCTGCGACGCGGCATGATGCTGCCCGCGGTCATCCTCATCCCAGCCACCGCGATCAGCGTGCTGCTCGCCCCCTTCGTGCTGTCGGCGATCCTGCTCGGCACCCCCCGCGCGGCCACCGATGCCTCCGTCGGTGTCCTCGTGACGATGATGCTGGGGCTCGTGCCCTACGGCTGGTTCTTCCTCGTGCAGCGTGCGTACTACGCCTACGAGGACGGACGCACCCCCTTCGTCCTGCAGGTGCTCGTCACCCTCGTCGCGGTGAGCTTCACACTCATCGGCAGCACCCGCGCGCCCGAGGACGTCGCCACCTGGGTCGGCATCGGCCAGTCGCTCTCGAACCTCACCGCCGCGGTCCTCGGCCTGTGGCTCCTCCAGCGACGTCTGGGGACCCTGCGGCTGGGGCGTGTCGTGCGGCAGAACACCCGTCTGCTCGTCGCCACCCTCCTCGCCACGACCCTGGGCTGGCTCGTGCTCCGTGGGCTGGGGCAGGTCGTGGACACGCAGACCTGGTTCGGTGCTGTCATCGTCACGGCGGTCGTCGCCCTCGTGGTCCTCGCCGCGAGCCTGGCCATCGCGGCCCGGATGCGCGTGCGTGAAGTCACCGAGATGCTGGCCCCCCTCACCCGCCGGCTCGGACGCGGCTGACGCGCCCCCGGGTCGGGCTCCCGGCATGCACCAGTCCGTGGACCTAGGATGGCGCGGCAGACATCCACCGACGAGAGGGACAGCGTGCACGGGCTGAACCCGGGGACCGAGCTCGGTCGCTACACGCTCGACTCCCGGATCGAGCAGATCCCGGGCGGCGAGCGCTGGGCCGCCAGGGACACGACGCTCGACCGCGACGTGACCCTGCTCCTCATGCCCGCGGATGCCGCCACGACAGCCGCTGCGCTCGACGCGGCCCGCCGCGCGGCCGGGATCGAGGCGGCCCAGCTGGTGCGGATCCTCGATGTCGGAGCCGAGGGCGAGATCTCCTGGATCGCTGAGGACGCCCTCGACGGCGCGCGCACCTATGCCGCCGCCATCGGCACCGAGGGCCTGCCCGCCGAGGAGGTCCGTCGCATCACCGGCGAGGTCGCCACGGGCGTCGAGGCTGCTCGAGCGCGCGGACTGCACCACCTCGCCCTCACCCCCGAGACCGTGCAGCTGACCACCGATGGCCGCGTCAAGGTGCGCGGCCTCGCCACGACCGCAGCCCTCGCCGGCATCGAGACCGAGGGCGCCGAGGCCGATCATGATGATGCCCGCGGCATCGTCGCCCTCGCCTACGCCGGCCTCACCGGCAGCTGGCCGCTCCCGGCCACCACCACGCTGCCCGCCGCGCCCACCACGGACGGGCGACCCACACCCCCTTCGCACCTGGCCGTCGGCGTGCCGGGTGACCTCGACACGATCTGCCGCGAGACCCTCGGCGAGGACACCGGCCCGGACTCCCCCGGCGACTACGCCGCACAGATCGCCCCGTGGTCGCGCATCCCGCTGGCCGGGGCCGTGCGCTCCAGCCCTGCGGATGCCCCCACAGAGGTCGTCAGCACGAGCGACGATGACGAGACCACCCTCGTCCCCGTCACCCCCGCACCGACTCCGACGGACGCGCAGGCCGATGCTGATGAGGTGACCCGCCCGATCCGGCTCGACGACGGCCGCCACAGCGTCGTCATCACGCCGGGAGGCAGCCCTGAGGGGGCCGCCACGCCCGACGAGGGAGAGGACGGCCTCCTCGCCGAGGGCCAGCGTCC
>JAKDKQ010000022.1 GCA_030453295.1 Janibacter sp. | reverse complement strand
CGCTCTTCCGTTCGCCGGATGTCAGGAGTATTTTGGGTTGTAGGTGGCCTCTACCTGCTTGACCATCGCCGGACGCGGTGGGACGACCAGACGGCTTCGGCCGGAGCGGTCCTTCTTGATTCCTTGTCGCCGGAGACGAGGAGAGGACTGCGCTCATGTTCCGCCTGATCTTGACCGCCAGCGTCCACACCCGCTACTTCCTGCGCCGCTGCATGCCCACGAACATCCTGCTCGATGCGATCCGCACGCGCCGCGGCCTCAAGTGGGGTGTCCCGGCGATGCTGCTGGCCGTCCCCTACCTGTACGTGGCGGGCATCCTGAGAGTGCTGATCGAGGATGGCGGACCGGGCTGGCTGCATGTGCTGGTACTGGTGTGCGTCTGGAACGCGATGAAGTTCGCGATCATGGGCCCAGTCAGTCTCGTCCTGTTGCTCCGCGTCCGGGCCGCGGAGTGGCGGGATCGCCGGGTCTCACGCCTTCCCGTCGTCGCGGCGTAACCGCCCCCACGTACCCGCCTCTGACGGGTGCCGTGCACCTTCTCCACGTCATCCGACCGAGAAGGAACCCAGATCATGTCCGCGACCACCGACCTGGCCCACGACGAGCGCACCGCGCGCATGCTGCTGTCGATCCTTGCCGAGCCGGATGATCCCGTCACCGGACGTGTCCTCGTCCGCGTCGGTGCGGTCGAGACACTGCGCCTCGTCGACGACGAGGCCGCAGTCCCAGGGTTGAACCGTGTGGAGGCCGCGATGTGGCGTGACCGCCTGGCGCTAGCGCATCGGCTGGAAGATGTCGCGGAGCGGATGCACGGCATCGAGCAGAGTGGCTTCACCGTGCTGATACCGGGTGACGAGCACTGGCCGAAGGCCCTCGCAGACCTCGGTGATCGCACCCCGTACGTGCTGTGGGCACGAGGCGCGACGTCTTTCTTCGCACGTCCGATGGAGGACTTCGTGACGATCACCGGCGCGCGAGCATCGACTTCCTACGGACAACACATGGCTGGTGAGCTGGCCGCCGATCTCGCCGGTGCTGAGCGTGTAGTGGTCGCCGGGGGCGCATATAGGATCGAGGGCGCGGCGCACCGTTCTGCGCTGGCTGCGGGCGGGGACACGGTCGCGGTACTGGCCGGTGGCGTCGACCGCCCCTACCCGTCCGGTCACCGGGAACTGCTGGACCGTGTCGCAGACGTCGGCCTGCTGATGAGCGAGATGCCGCCGGGCGCAGCCCCAACGCGGCATCGGTTCCTGGCCCGCGGACGACTCTTGGCGGCTCTGTCCGACGCCAGCGTCGTCGTCGAAGCAGGAGTGCGCTCAGGCTCACTCCGTGTCGCGGCCGAAGCTCGCGTGCTGGGTCGCGGCGTCGGCGCGGTGCCTGGCCCGGTGACCTCAGTGACGAGCGCGGGACCGCACATGATGCTGCGCGATGGGACAGCTCGTGTCGTCACGAATGCCACGGACGTCGAGCACCTGACACGTCGCCCATCGGAACATGGGATCGAACGTTCGGAGCTGGGCCCCGAGTTCTCCCGCTCGCCGAGACCGAGCGCGCCCGGACAGACGCGATCCATGTAGGAACCCCTACCGACGTTCCCTGAGCTGAGTCCCCGCACTCGGACCAGTCGGTGGGAGGCCCTCTTCTCTGCGCGGGAACCGGCCTACAAGCCTCGTCCAGGGGTGATCCGTTGTGCGGGTCGCCGCTCCGGGGCCGGGCTCGGCTGAGTGTTGAGTGCGCGAAGTGCTGTTTCGGCGCGGGCGCGGTCGATCTTCTGAGCGACTGAATCGGGTGAGGCGCCGACAGGAGTGGTGTCGGTGATGGTGTACCGGTCGCGGTAGGCCGCGATCACCCGTGCGCGCCGCCGCCAGAGACGTTTCCCGGGTGCGTCGTTCGGCATCGGTCCGAGCGCGCCGGTCCAGGGCGCGTTGTCTTGCAAAGCGGTGGCGAGGACGGCATCGGCTCGGGCTTCGATGAGTCGGTGGCGCTCGTCCAGGGCGTCGCGCATGTCCCGACTCATGGGGCCGTCGGCGTGTGGGATGAGGCCGGCGATGAGGCGCGGAGCCTTACGGTTGCGCCCGGAGCCAGCTGGGCGGGCAGTCGCCCGAGCGAGGCGGTGGTGGATGACAGAGGCGACGTCGTCGGCGTCCTCGAATCCTCGCGCCCGGACGAGGCGTGGCAGGAGCCGGTCGATGTCGTGGTGGTTGGCCTCGGCGCGGCGCAGTTCAGCGGCGAGGGCGCCGAAGGCTTCGGAGTCGATGACGGCCTCGGCCTGGTCGCCCGTGAGTCCACTGGTGCGGATGAGGTTGACCCACCGGTCGTGCTGGGTGGCTGCGGCGATGGTCTCGTACTCGGCGGCGAGCTGTGCGATCGACCCCCAGGTCTCCTGCTCGGCGGTGATGGTCTCGTGGGCGGAGCGTTCGGCACCGACATGCTGGAGCACTCCGAACAGCACCGATCGGGCGGTGGCGTCGGGGTTGTCCGAGGGGTGTGGGGTGGCGTGGTCGTCGGGGCGGTTCAGGACCACGTACGCCTGATTCGACTGGCGTCCGCGGGTCATGGCGACGTAGAGGTTCTCCCGCGTCGTCGTCGGCTCGACCAAGACGTGGGAGGTATCGGTGGTGATGCCCTGTGCACGGTGCGCTGTGACGGCGTATCCGAGATCCGCGTGCTCGGCCGCGTACAAGGCGGGTAGGACGATGGAGCCGCCAAACCGACGCTCGGCCCTACGGATGGTGATGGAGCCGTCGTCGCGGACGCCGGTGATCGTCCAGCGTTCGCCGTTGCGGACCCAGTCCTTACCGTTGCGGAGGCGGCGGTCGTTGCGTCGGGTGATGATCGTGTCGCCAACGCCCGCCTGGGTGCCGCCGTTCAGCTCGACTTCCCGGCCAGGCTGGAGGACACCGTCGAGGATGAGGTCGGCGCGGGCACGGTGGTTGAGGGTTGCCACGTCCTCGCGGGATTCTGCGATCAGCACCGACACCAGCCCCTTCGCGCGGTCGGCACGCCAGGCCGCATATGCGGCATCACTCATCTGGTCGGCTTCACCGCCGGTGACGCGGTCGTGGTCAATGTACGTGTCGATGACCTCGGTGCGCCCGTGCCGGAGGGCCAGGGATGCGGTCTTCTCCCACTCGTGGGTGAACCGGTGGACGTCGACCAACTCGGGCGCATCGTCACGATCCCCAACCAGAAGACCGAACGCCCCACCAGCGTCGACCGACTGCAACTGCGCATAGTCGCCCACGAGGAGGACTTTCGCACCGGCATCGGCGGCGACCCGGGTGATGCGGTCCAGGGAGAGGGTGCCGGCGAGGGAGGCTTCGTCAACGATCACCAGTTGCCCGGCCTGGAACGTGGCGCCATGGAGTTGATGGTTGGTCCACCACTTCGCCGTGTTCTCCGTCGCGATCCCGAGATCGTCAGCGAGCACCTGCGCCGCGACTGCCGACGGCGCGAGTCCCACGACCGATCGTTTGCCGTGCGCGGTCTCCCACGCTCGGCGCAGGCTGCTCATCGCGGTGGTCTTGCCCGCGCCCGCCGGCCCCACCAGCACATCAACAACACGACCCGAGACCGCGACCGCAACGAGGGCCGCAGCCTGGTCGTCCCCGAGGAGCCGCCCGTCGCGGTCGGGCTTCGCGGTGACCTCCTCAACGGCGGACAGTGGGACGGTCGGCCCGGTCATGGTGCGAGCGCGCTCCAGGAGCCGATCTTCGCCTGCGAGGAGTTCCTCGGAGGAGAACACCGTCGAGTGCTTCGGCCGGAACACCGAGGACCCATCGGGGCGGCGGAACAGTGCCGGGCTGGTCGCCAGCTCCGGCGGACTGAGCCGCAGCGACGCGGACTCGGCCGCATCAACAACGAGACCGACGACGGCCTCGCGGTCTTCGGCGCTGGCGAACCGGTAGCTCATCGTCTGCCGGGCCGCCTCCGCGGTCAGGTTCCAGCGCCGCCACGTCGACCGCTTCTCCCCGACCACCGCGACCACACTGCACCCGAGTTCAGCGACGACATCGAGCGGGACGTCGTCGGCGCGCAGAAGCAATGGAGCGTCGTTCGACGTCACGCGACGTGCCCAGGTGGTGGCGTCCTCGCCCAGCAGGCCGGTGGCAGTGCGGCGCCAGTCGCCAGTGAGATCCGCGAGTGAGCGGACTTCCTTCTCCGGCCGGGTCACGAGGGTGGCCTGGGCGCGAAGCTTGAGGATCGTCACGGTCGAGGGCTGGCGGCCGTGGCGCGCGACATACTCCTCGATCAGCCGGTTCTTCTCCACCTCGATGTGGCGGGCTCGGGTGGAGAACTCCGCCACCAACCCCTCCGGCACGCCGGCGATGGCCCAAGCAGGATTGCGGTCGCGCCCCATATCCCGCTGCTCCCAGCCGACACCGAAGGCACGGGTCATATGGTCCGTGAAGACGGCTTCGTGCAACTCCGACAGGGCTACCGTCGCGGCGTGCATCGGCCGCCCATCCAGCGATCGCCACTTCCAGTCCTGCGCGGTCTGCACCTTGTTCGAGATCACCACATGGGTGTGCAGATGCGGATCGCCAGCACGGGAGTCGTAGTGGTCGAACGCGGTCGCGATCACCCCGGTCACGTCCACCTGTGCGACCGCACCGTCCGGGCCGGTTGCACCAACCCTGGTTGCTGCAACCTCCCGTTCGATGAACGCAACCATCTCCGCCACGGCCGCATGATGCGCCTCGGCAATCAGCGCCTGCGTGCCCGCATCGGCAACAGCCCACAGGACGCTGGCGGACTTCGGGATCGAGAACGTGTAGTCGAAACCCGCAACAGCCCTGCGCGTGCCCCGTCTGGCTTCTTCGACCTCGATCGCAGTGACCGCATTGGCGCGTTCGCCAAGGCTCAGGGCCGGGTCGAGAGCCTGCACGCGCTCCGCGACGCGCTCGGAGACCGACCGGTACTCGGGGTATGCGCGACCCAGGGGGTCGCCGGTGACCGGATCGCGGCCCATCCCCACGAGGAGCTGGAGCTGCGGCTCGGAGATCTCACCGCCTTCATGGAGTTGCCCGGTCCCCAAAGCTGGTAGCCCGTTGCCGAGCCAGCGGCCCGGTGGGTTCCCCGCTTCGGCGTAGTACCGCGTCAAAGGGGTCGACAGCGACCTGTCGCCGTCAGCCGCGGCGACCGTACGCAACAGGTACTTGTATCCGTCGCCCGCCGACATCACGCGCATCGAAACCGTCACCGTCGCCTCCTCGACGGTCAGGTGAGCGGGCAATGACCGCCTCAGATCGCGGAACGCGGACGTCTACCTTCTCGCGGCATGTTAACTCTGGTTGACGTGGGGTGGGACCTCGTCTGCAAGACGCGTGGCGGCTCAGGAGCCGGGAGGAGCCGAGCAGGGTCGTCGGATCTTGTCGGACGCCAGCTGTCTTGTGCCGGTTGGGCGACGGTGATTCGGCAGTGACTGGGGGGTCGTCGGGGTGCGGGGTGGCGTGCACCTGGCAGGTGATCAGCCGACGCAGGGCTCCGGTTCGGGGTTCCTCGGCCGGGTTCTCCGACCTGCCGGAGCACTCATGAAGGACGCTTGGCCTGGTCGCACCTCGCCGCTAAGGACCAGGACTCGGGATCGGCGAGACTATGGACCTCGGCTCTGTGTGTGTACAGGTCGGAGCCGGAGCGCTAGGAGGAGGCTGGTGAACCTCCGGTGAGGACTGCGAAGGCATTTGACGGCGATCACCGTGCCGACCAGGGTCGCGACGGGGCCGACGTCGATGGCGGACAGCCCGACCTATCTCATGACATAGAACCCGACGCGGTCGCCGCCTGCACCTCTGGAAGAGGAACGCGGGTGATCTGCTGCGATCACGCCCACGATTCTCTCCCTGCCCGACCCCTCACCTGCTGGCGTTGTCTTTCAGGATCGGCGAGAGTAGCGTAGGTCGCACCTGCGCGAGCGCTCCTATGCATCTCCGTAGCGTGGGTCCTGGCCGAGCGCACGTTTCTAGTCATGCGTGCGTAGGAGGCCGGAAGTGGCGGATTGGACTATTTCGTCAGTCGCATCAGCGTGGGGGCTGGTGATGGCGCTCGCTCCCGTCTTGCAGATCGTGCGCATGCTTCGACTGCGTTCATCAGAGGACGTGTCACTGGGCTACTTCTGGCTCCTTTTGCCCGGGTTCTTGCTGTGGGTGGCTCACGGCTACACCACTGGAGACGCCTTCCTCATGATTCCGAACGCTGCGGCCGCAGTCACTGCAGTCTGCCTGATCGTTGTCGCAACCCGTCTGCGAAGCGATCGCACGTCATCTCAGCACGATATGCCTGACCACAGGAGGTCATCATGATGGAAAGCACCGCCCTTCGTCGCGCTCTGGCCGAGGCCACTCTGACCCGTGCAGCGCTCTTGGAAGGCTTCGAGCACACGGTCGATCCGCTGCCGGACAGCGGTTCGAGCTTCTTCGTTCACCCCAGCGAACTGTGCCCGGTGGCGTGCCAGCACTGCATGTACGCCTCGACGATGGATGCGAAGTCGGATCAGTCGTCGCTGTCCGACCTCGACGCGCGGCGGGTCGTCGAGTTCATCAACAGTTCTCGTTCGCAGAAACTGAACATTTCCGGTGGAGGCGAGCCCTTCTTGCGCTTCAGCGTCATCGAGAAGCTCGTGTCATCGGTCGATGTCCCTCGCATCGAGATCGTTACAGCCGGGTACTGGGCGAAGAGCCAGCGTCGCGCGGCGGAGCTCATTTCTCTGGTCGACGCGGCGCGGTTGCGCAACCCCCATCGGCCCGACGTGCTGCTGAGACTGAGCATCGATAGTTACCACATCAACGCGCCGCGGCCGGTCAAACTCGAGCATTACGCCAACGCGGTCAACGCGTGGCGAGGCCTCGGTACGGGGATCCGATTCGGGCTGCGCAGCATCCAACCGGACCTCGACATTGTCGACCAACAGTTGGCCACCACGCTCGGCGGGACGGTCGAAGAGCTCGACCGCTGGAACCGGGCCATCGTCGTTGGCGCTGATCGGATCCCGATCACCTTCAATGTCTTCCGCGAGAGCGGCGCGGCAGAGGACCTCCCAGCCGAGGAGCGAGCTCGCATGCGCAAGGCCTCGATGACGATGGAGGACTACTATTCCCCCTTCGAGACCAGCGAGCATCGGCTTTCACTGGCCACAGCGATCAACGACGCGATCCGAGGCAGCTACACCCCCGATGACGGGCTCGCGGTGACCCTGAACTCCGACATGCGGTTCTGGATCTTCACTGGCACCGCGCCTGACCGGTACCTTCGGCTGCAGGACCAATCGTTTGCTGACGCCGTCGCCTACTTCTTCGCGGACCCGATCACGCACATGTTGGTCAACGAGGGCATCTGGACACTGGCCGACATCGTCGCCGAGCTTGATCCCCAACGTCAAGCCGCGGCCATGGCGAAGAACGACACTGCGAGTCTGGTCGACGATCTGCTCGGCGACCCGAGCACCCTCGCCGCCGTCACACTGATCGCCATACACCGCATGCGAACACCGGGCCTCGGAGACCTCGGTGCAGGGCACCCTCTGCGGGAACTCCTCGAGACCGATGACATGCTCGCTGACTGCCGCGAGGCCCTGGAGGTCTCGCGATGAAGATCCCTACCTTCCATGCCCGCTCGTCGCGGATCGTGCGCATCTACGACGGCAAGGACACGCTGAAGACGGTACGCCTAACCGGCATCGGACGTTCGACGATGAGAACCCACGTTGGCCAGCTCGGTACGATCCTGGCAGAGCACACCTACGAGATTGTTCGCAGCGGCACTGCGCATCCTCAACCGATCCTCTGCGTGTTCATCCTGCGGGGCGGAGCCCTGCTGTACCCGGCGTTCTCCGCAAGATTCACCCAGGCCGACGTGTGCTTTCTCGGGATGCGACGCACCGACGACGGCGTCGCCTGCGAATATGCGACTCCCATTCCTCGCCACGATTACCATGCCGTCGTCCTCGTCGACTGCGTCATCGGCACCGGGGCCACCATCACCGCAGTCCGTAAGTGCCTGAAGCCAATCCAGCGAGAAAGCAACTATGTGGCTACCCTCTGCTCCTCACGACAAGCGACAACCCAGCTCGCCGACGATGGGCTGACCGTCATCGGGATGGCACTGGACGAGAAGCTCGAGGATGGTCTTGTCCTCCCCGACCTGGGGCATCTTGATGCCGGCGACTTGTTCTCGGAAGCGTGACCGCATCGCCATCATGAATGCCACCCCTGAGCTCGACCATCAGCTCCTCGACACGGTCGAGCGAATCATCCGCATGGTCGTTGACGAGGAGATCGAGCTCATCAAGCATGGTCTCGATGTCAGCGCCGTGCGATGGAAGAGCGCCCTTCAGGTCGTGACCGACACCGATCTGCGAATTGAACGACGTTTGGCTACAGCGCTACGACAGGTCCTACCCGGAGGCGTCGTCGGCGAGGAAAGCGGAACTGAAGACGCCTGGGCACTCGACGGACACACGTGGATCATTGATCCCATTGACGGCACAGCGGAATTTGTCAATCACTCAACCGCGTATTCGACGGTTGTAGCGCTCTGGAGCCACGGCGCGTTGGAAGCCGGATGGATCTATGCTCCCTCAAGAGCCCAGATGTGGCGCACACGCCGCTCCGACGGATGCCAACTCAATGGGTATCACGTGTTGCGTGATAGCACAGCAATCGGAATCAGCATCACTGCGGAAGAGTACATCAGAGACGGATTGCGACAGATAGTCCAGCATATA
The DNA here is from genome assembly GCA_030453295.1 of Janibacter sp. Lineage (GTDB taxonomy): Bacteria > Actinomycetota > Actinomycetes > Actinomycetales > Dermatophilaceae > Janibacter. The sequence goes on along the minus strand of JAKDKQ010000022.1, from coordinate 6,181 downwards.
ATGGCGGCGGGTGTCCATGTCTTTCCGTGCACGACGGTATCGCTGGACTACACCCGTATCGCTGCTGGCGAGCTGGCTGGAGCCATCTATGACTGGGACAAGCCCTGGGACCATGCGGCCGGAGTACTGCTGTGTCAGGAAGCTGGACTGCAAGTAATGCACCTCGACGGCAATGCCTATGACCCCGCACGTCGTTGGACTGCGCCGCTCCTTATCGCCACACCGCAGTGCTGGAACATCCTGGCGAGCCTGGCCAACCATGCACGGGCGAAGGCGTCTCTTCCGTAGCCACGCGGCAAGATCGACCGGGCACAGCTGCTTTGCTGGCCAGGGACCTGTAGACGTCGAAAATGGATGGGCGTGATCCGCGGCTGCCGGGCTGTCGTGAGCTCGGCAGCTTCCACGAGGAGACGGGTGCCGGAATCGGCACCACCGCCGAAGGCTGGACGTCCTCTGGCAACCGGACGCGTGCGCCTGGCCGCGATCGTAGGTCTTCTCTGCCTCTCGTAGGCTCACGCGCGAGGCGCAGCCCTACGATAGGCGGCGTCTATGTATCGCGTCTTGCGAAGCGCAGCGTTGCGGGAACGGCGGCCGCGAGCGTCCAAGCGACGACGATGAGCCAGCACACGATGGCCGGGGGCGCTGCGTCGGGGATCGTGACGTACCAGAGGGCGTAGGAGGCCATGTCGGGCAGGAAGTACCAGTTCTGCCCCTGCAGCAGCGGGCTCACGATCAGCAGGTAGACCAGCAGGATCGCCGCCGCCGGGATGGTCTTGCGGATCAGGAGTCCGACGGCCGCGGAGAGAAGCGCCATGCAGGTGAGGTAGCCGGCCGCGCTGAAGACGATCCGTGCCACCAGCGCGACGTCGAGATCGCCGATGACCGTGCCGCTGGCGACGAGCACGGTGCCGATGCTGATCACGACCGTCAGCAGTGCTGCGGCGAAGACCATGATCGACAGGGCCGTGTTCGCCGCTAGTCGCTGGATGATCCGATTGGGCACGGCGATGAGGGTGGTGCGGATCTGGCCGCCAATGTACTCCGAGGTGGCAGCGATGACGCCGAGGAGGAAGAAGCCCACTTGTGACCAGCCGAGGGCGACGACGCCGAAGTCGAGGACGTTCACGGCATCGGCGGTGCCTGCTGGTCCCGTCGTGAACTCCGCTTCCCTGACGAACAGGAGCGAGAGCAGGACGGTCAGCGCGATCGTCCCTGCGAGCGTGTACCAGATCGCGGTCAGCGACCGCAGCTTCGACAGCTCGGCGCGGGTGGCTGCGGCATAGGTGCTGAACGCGCTGCGGCGCTGTGTGCCGACACCGTCTCCGGTCAGCGGGGTTGTTGTGCTGTTCACGTCAGACGTCCCTTCTGGAGAAGACGGCGGTGGCGGTGACGAGCAGTGCGACCACCCAGGCGGCCATGACGAACCCGCCGGTCAGCGGTGCCATGTGCACGCCGGTCTCGACGGTGGTGAACATCCGCATCCCGGCAAGATCCGGAAGGTAGTTCGCGGCGGGGATGGACTGGGCCAGCAGGTAGGTCACAGTCACGGCCGAGGAGTTCGCGACGAGGACCGCCATCGGGATGATGCCGTTGCGGGTGAGCACGGTCAGGCCGAAGCCCAGCAGCGCCATCAGCACCCAGTATACGAGGGCCCCGCCCATCCGACCGAGCGTGTCGGCGTCGAGCGGCGGCGCGGCACCGTCCTCGACGAGCAGACTGACCGTCGCGAAGACGGCGGCGATGGCGAGCACGGCCAAGAATGCGGTGGCGATCACGACGGCGACGATCTTGGCGATCAGGAGCCGGGTGCGTGAGGTGGTCGCCGTCAGGGTCGTGGTGATCTGGCGTCCGCTGGCCGACTCCTCCCCCTCGGTGGTGTACTCGCTGCCGATGGCGGCCACACCCAGGACGATGGCACCGACGACTCCGATGGCCAGCTCCGAGAAGCCGGTGTTCTCCCCCGGCGTCGAGGTCAGGCTGGTCAGGACGGAGATGCCCACAGGCACGATGAAGCCGGCCGCGAAGGCGATCCAGACGAACGGGAGGCTCGCGAGCTTCGACAGTTCCGAACGCAGGGTCCTCATCAGCGGCTCACCTCGTCAGTGAGAGCGAAGAACGCCGACTCGAGGTTCGGGTGCCCCCCGGTAATCTCCTCCAGTGTCCCGTTCGCGACGATCCGACCCTTGCGGATGATGACGACGTCGTCGACGGTCTCGGACAGCTCGCCCATCAGGTGCGAGGACAGCAGCACCGTCCGGCCCTGCTTCGCCTGGTCGCGCAGGAACAGGCGGATCCAGCGGATGCCCTCGGGATCGAGGCCGTTGACCGGCTCGTCGAGGACGAGCGCCTCGGGGTCCGCCAGCAACGCAGCGGCCAGGCCCAGCCTGCGCCCCATGCCCAGGGAGTAGGTGCTCACCCGCTTGCCGGCGGCCTCGCTGATTCCCACTGTCTCGAGGAGCTCCTCGACCCGCTGATTGCCGATCCCCGCAGCACGGGCGACCCACCGCAGATGGGCACGACCGGTGCGTGATCGGTGCGCGCCGGAGCCGTCGAGCACCGCCCCCACCTTGCGCAGCGGGTCGCGCAGGGTCCGGAAGTCCCGGCCGTCAACCAGGGCGGTGCCCGACGTCGCACTGTCGAGGCCGAGCAGGATCCGCAGGGTCGAGGACTTGCCTGCGCCGTTGGGACCCAGGAACCCCGTCACACGTCCGGGCTTCGCCTGGAAAGAGATGTCCGTGAGAATGTCCTGAGCGCCGCGGCGCTTCGATAGTTCGTTGAATGTGAGCATGGCTCCATGTCAGCACTCTGCTTGCCCCGGCGCATTAGCCCGCGGTGCAGTCTCTCCTCGGCGTCTTAGACCTGGGTCTGAGGACTTTGTTGCAGCTGTTGCCTAGGCTGGGAGCATGGAGAATGAGCAACGACCGAGTTGGACGTCGTGGGCGTGGCCTGCGGCGTTCATTCTGCTCGCGCTGCTCATGCTGCTCCTGCTCCTCTATCCCCTGACCCTGGGCACCTGGTGGGCGATCACCGTCTTCGGCGTGCTGGTGGCCGGCGTCCTCGCCTGGGCATGGTGGCGGACCCGGCAGCAGCGGATCCACTACGAGGAACGGTTGGAGGCCTGGGCACGCGAACGCGCGGTGATGGATGAACGGTTCAAGATCGCCCGCGAGCTCCACGACCTCGCCTCACACGGACTCGGCGTGATGACCGTCCGGGCGTCGACGGCGAAGTTCGCCGATGAGCAGGAGCGGCTGGTGGCCTTCGACGACATCGAGCGCATCGGCCGGCAAGCAACCGATCAGCTGCGGAGCATGCTCAACGTCCTGCGGACCTCCGACTCGGATGCGCCGATGCGCCCGCTCGAGGGCATCCCAGACCTCGCGGGCATCGTCGAGACGGCCCGGCAGGCGGGAGTCGACGTCGATGCAGCGATCGAGAGCACGGAGCTCGAGGACCTCTCCCCCGAGCTGCAGGTGACCATCTGCGCGGTGGTGCGCGAGGCCCTGTCGAACACGGTCCGCCACGCCGGTCGCACGAGGGCCCGTGTAGCAGTCAGCGCGCAGGACGACCGTGTCAGGGTCGATGTCGCCGACGACGGACCCTCACCGGGCTGGCGGCCGCACCCGGGCACAGGACACGGACTGGCCGGCTTGCGGGAGCGAGTAGCCGTCCACGACGGCATGCTGACCGCCGCCCCGGCCGAGGACGGGTTCAGGCTCGTCGCCGAGCTGCCGAGAGGACGAGCCTCGTGAGCGCGGCGGAGGAGGAAGAAGAGATCCGCGTGCTGCTCGTCGACGACGAGCCGCTGCTGCGGCGCAGCCTCGGCATCGCGATCGACCACGAGCCGGGCCTGCGCGTCGTCGGCGATGCCGGCAATGGAGCAGAGGGCGTGGCAAGGACGCGCGAGCTGCGCCCGGACATCGTGCTCATGGACATCCGGATGCCCGAGCTCAACGGGATCGACGCGACCAGGCACATCACCGCCAGCCCCGAGCTGAGCAGCACCCGTGTGATCGTGCTGACCATGTTCGAGATGGACGAGTACGTCTACGGCGCTCTCGCCGCGGGTGCCAGCGCGTTCCTGCTCAAGGACGCCTTCCCCGGCCAGCTGACCGACGCGATCCGGCGAGTCCACACCGGAGAGTCCCTCTTCGCCCCGCAGATCATGCGTCGCCTCATCGACAACTTCGTCGAGCGGCCCAGGGCCAGGACGGCGAAGAGCCGGCCGGCGGGGCTGACGGATCGGGAAGAGGAGGTGTTGGTCCTGATCGCCCGGGGGCTGTCGAACACGGAAATTGCCAGCGAGCTGACCGTCACCATGCACACCGTCAAGGCCCATATCGGGGCCCTGCGGTCCAAACTCCACGCCCGCGACCGAGCGCAGCTCGTCATCGCCGCGTACTCGCACGGACTCGTCGACGCGCACGCCGGTGGCTAGTCAGAGGCGGACATCGGCGCGGTGCACGACCGTGTAGTCGTCGACCACGGCGAGCTCCCCCACCGGCGCGTCATCTACCTCGACCCAGGCGTGGGCGAGAAAGGGATTCATTGAGAACCCGGTGCGCCAGTTCGGGGCAGATCCACGTGAGCGACAGAACAGCACGACGGCGACGGACCTCTGCAGACAGCCCTGGCCGGCACAGCGACGACTGAGTGCGCAAACGAGGTCCCGGGCATAGAGTGCTTCTTCGATTGTCGCTGCACGTGGTGCAGACCTGCAGATGGACTCCAGAACCGACTGGAGGCGATCAGGTGAAAGCTGGATCATCACCCTGGCCAGGCAGATCGCAGTCCAGGCGCGGACGCGGTGCCGATGTACCGTGTGACCCGAGGTCATCCCCGGGGCACCTTGACGAGGTCTGCAGATCGTAGATTGTCGATCAGGGCATCGATGTCGGCGCGGACCTGATCCGCCCCGACGCCGTATCGTTCAGCGACAGTGTGCGAAGCCGCCTCACGGGTCGAGCCCTCGAGAAGCAGCTTGAGGCAGATCGTCCCCACCTCGTTGAGCCTGTAGTACGCCGCTCGGCGGCCTGCCCCGGTGAGTACCGATTGCCCGTCAGCCTCGCGGAGCACCACACCGCGCTTAAGTTGTATATTCATATTGCCCTCCTCAATGAGCAAGCGATCCGAGCGATTCGGCACTGCGCAACCAGCGCTCGGCGACAACGATGCTCTCGACGTCGAATAGGCCGACGTCAGAGCTACTTGGTTCGTACAGGGCGCTCTTCACCATGTCCGGTTCTACCAGCCCGGAATCGACGAGACGACTGTCCTGGAACTCGCGGACCAGCTCGGCACGCTGACGTCGGTGCTCATCGTAGACGTCGGTCGTGAAGTCACCTCGCCCGCGCTTCGTGAAGAAGCCTGCCGGAGCGATGTCGGAGACCGCTGCAGCCAGCAGCGATTTATCCAGGCGATCGTCCATTCGCATGCTCGCCGGTGATCGCAGAGTGGCTTCGACGACGCGCTGATCGGTGAAGGGGGCCTGCCAGTGGATGTCGGGGAAGATCTCGTCAAACTGTCGCAGGATCCCACCCTGGAAGGAAATGGACTCGATGACCTGCTGGCCGAGAGGATCCGTGCCGAGCGGCTCGAGTCCGCGGTCGATCACTTCGGCGAAGGCCTCCAGGATGAGCTCCCGCCCCTGCTCGCTCATCCAAGCCGGGAAGCTCACTGGCGGAAACCAGTTGTAGGCGTCTCTGGCTTTCCAGACGCCGGTGCCATGAAGGCAGTCGAGTGCACGAGTCAGATAGTCCTGGTAGGCCTCCTGGTCGAAGACAGCTGCGAACATGCTCCTGGGATCGGATTTGCTCTGTGCATGAAGCCGCCATGCGGCGCTCAGAGCGACGCGCCGACCCTCGCGCCGCAGGCGTCGGAAGATCCCGGGGATCATGTCGAAGAGCTCGTCACCGCCGAGCCCGGTGAAGTGCGTCGCCGAGCCCTGGGCTGCCACTTCTGGGACCAGCGCGCGCAGGTAACCATGGGAACCAGCCCACACGAGCGGACCTTGGAGGACCGAGGCGGGGTCCTCGTCATGCTCTAGCGTGAACGCTGAACTCGTCTCGGCCAGCGGCGGGAACTGGTCAAGTCCCGGGAAGTGGTGTAGCGGTCGGATTCTTCGGTTCGGGTGTTCAGGCGGTCAGGGCTGGGGTGATGTGGTCGGGGGTGGTCACCTCCT
>JAKDKQ010000236.1 GCA_030453295.1 Janibacter sp. | reverse complement strand
ATCGCTCAGCGAGGGCCGAAGTGTCCCGGCGCGGCGTAGCAGCGCCTTGCCCGAAGCGGTCTGGGCGACTTCGTGGCTGGTGGCGGTCCCGGCGAGGCGCCGCGGGTCACGCTCGACCTTCCGTGAGTGCCGTCGTAACCGACCCCACACCCATGCACCGGTGGCCATGAGCCCTGCGAGCAGGGCCGCGGTGGTGATCCAGTAGGCGACCGGGTGCAGGCCATCGGCGGCCAGCGCGCTTGCGGGGTCTGCGGGGTTGAACAGCACCCCGAGTCCTGCGGCCGGGCCGGCTTCGGGTTGGTGTGTGCCGGTGAGGAACGCCGCGACGGACCCTGCGGCGCGGAGGATGAGCGCGACCCCGAACATGCCGACCAGGCCGACGAGGGCGGCGTTGGTCAGCTCCTCGCCCATGCTTCCGGTCTGCCGTTGCGGTGCGCTCACGGCAACCGCCGCACATGCAGGGTCCCCGAGACGCGGCCCAGCAACACGACCTCACCCGTCCCGTCGCGCAGGACGGGCCGGAAGCGGTCGAGGTGAAGAGCCCGCGCCGTCCCGGTGCCCGTTGCGTCGGTGTGGGAAATGATGACCGCGACGGCGACGTCCTCGCCGGGCACGAACCCGTCTGCGGTCACCTCCGCCAGCGCGGGGCCGCGGGGTTTCGTCGTGTGCTTCCCCCGCCCCGAGGCTGGCTCGCTGGGTTCGGCATCGGCGGGTGGCGGGGTGCGGCGTCGGGCGCGGATGACGTCGGTGAACACGGCCCCGTCGGTTTCGCGGACCTCGATGCGCACGGTGATCGTCCGGTCGGCGGTGATGGCGTCCAGGACGGTGCCGAAGGTGCTCCGCGTCCACGTCTCTGCCTCCGATGGCGGCGGGAAGTCGGTGCCGTCGACCGTGACGTCCAAGGCGCCGGTCTTGGTGACGGTGATGACGACGTGCGGCAACACCACCGGGGTCTCCTCGGGCTTTTGCGGGCTCGTGCGGTGTGGGGGCTTGCGGTTCATCACTTCACCCCTATCTCTAGACCCGCAACTTCCTGACTGAGGTTCATGCCTCTCAGGTGCGCTCGGCCCGCCCCTGCAACGGACTCACCTTCTGTCGAGAATCCCGACGAACCATCATAATTTCTGACAGTTTTGCGGTATTCTTGATGCATGGTCACGATTCCTGAACCTGCGGGGCGATGAAACTCGCCGCGGTACGGAGCATCGGAACCGCCAGGGGGTGGCGGTCCGAGGAAGATGCTGCCGACTTCGAGCAGGAGATCATCGACCAGTACGCCCTCGCGATGGCAGCTGCCGGGCTCAGCGACGGCTATATCGCGCAGTGCAGGGCGGTCGTGTTCGAGTTCCTGCGTCACCTCGATGCCCCGCTATGGCAAGCGAGGCCCTCCGACGCCGATGCGTTCCTGGCCGGGCTGCGACGGGCGGGGCTGGCGGTCACGACCCGAGCGAGCAAGGCAGGAGCGATCGCGCAGTTCTACGACTTCGCGATGGCTCGCTACCAGGGCGACATCAACGCACTGACCGAGTGGGTGATCGAGCAGCCCGTCGACGAGTACAACCGGCAATCGGGCGCATCGCTGGGCAAAGTCCGGGTGCCTCCCTCGGATGCGGAGATCGACCGGCTCTTCGGCGGATGGGCCGCCTCGCTCCAAGACGAGCGACGCTATCTGCCCGCCGCGAGGAACTACTTCGCCGCGTCGCTCTGGCGCAGGGTCGGGGTGCGCATCACGGAGAGCACGAAACTCGACATCCGCGACTGGCGGCCCGATCTCGGGGCGCTGGGCAAGTTGCATGTCCGGTTCGGTAAAGGTTCACGTGGACGCGGGTCGAAGCAGCGTCTGGTGCCCGCGATCAACGGGGCGGACAAACTCATCGACTGGTGGCTTGGCGATGTGCGGCACCGGTTCGGCCCCGACTGGGACAACCCAGATGCCCCGATGATCCCGTCCGAACGGTTCGACCACGAGGTCGGCCGTTCCTGGCGGGCCAGCGACGATGTGCTCCGGCGAGGACTGGCCCGAGCGACTGAGCGGTTCTTGCCCGCCTGGGCCGGAGGACGGATGACGCCGCATGTGCTCCGCCACTACTGCGCGTCATCGCTGTATCTGGCAGGCATGGATCTGAAGGCCCTGCAAGAGCTGCTGGGGCACCAGTGGCTCTCGACCACGACACAGTACATCCACGTCCCGAGCGAGCACGTCGAGGACTCGTGGATGCAAGCGAACCAACGGCTGGAAGACCGATTCGAAGGGATGACCACGCGATGAAATGGAACCTGCGAGTCCAGGCCGCCGAGCGCGGCATCTGGAAGTCAGCGGAACTGCGGCGGATGCTGGCCGACGCCGGGCTAGAGATCAGCCAGGGCAAGATGTCCGGGCTGTGGACGGGTACCCCGACCACGATCCGGTTGGACGACCTCGACGTCATCTGCCATGTCCTCGCCTGCAAGCCGACTGACTTGCTGGTGCCCGAGCCGGAGAAAGTCCAAGCACGTAAGCCGGGCGCTCGGCGTCGTGAAGAAGTCAACGGCGGCAGCGAGAAGTTGAGTCCCGCATAGTGGTGTAGCGCGGTGGCCCCGTGATCGTCCCGGACGAGGACGCGGCCACCGTGTGATCCTTCGAGAAAGCTCTCTACTTCTCACTCGAACGGAGTCATCACGATGACCGCTCCTCATATTGTCGACCCTCATGGCCTGCTCAGTCACGCTCTCGGCGAGGCGTCGCCGGATCTGATGCGTGACCTGCTGCAGAACACGATCAACATGCTGCTGTCCGCGGACGCTGACCTCGTCGCCGGCGCCGAATACGGACAGGCCAGCCAGACCCGGACCGCCCAGCGCAACGGCTACCGCCACCGCGACCTCGACACCCGCGTGGGCACGATCGACGTGGCCGTCCCCAAGCTCCGCTCGGGCAGCTACTTCCCCCACTGGCTGCTCGAACGCCGCAAGCGCGCCGAGGCTGCTCTGATCACCGTGGTCGCAGACTGCTACCTCGCCGGAGTCTCCACCCGCCGGATGGACAAGCTCGTGAAGACTCTCGGCATCGATGGGCTCTCCCGCTCCCAGGTGTCCCGCATGGCCAGCGAGCTCGATGAGCAGGTCAAGACCTTCCGCCACCGACCCCTGGGCGAGGCTGGGCCGTTCACGTTCATCGCCGCTGATGCGCTGACGATGAAGGTCCGCGAGGGCGGTCGCGTGATCAATGCGGTCGTGCTGGTCGCGACCGGCGTGAACAACGACGGGCACCGCGAGTGCCTGGGCATGCAGGTTGCGACCAGCGAGACCGCAGCAGCATGGAACGCGTTCTTCGCCGACCTCGTCGCCCGCGGCCTGACGGGAGTGCGCCTGGTGACCTCCGATGCCCACCGCGGCCTGGTCGAGGCGATCGCGGCGAACCTGCCCGGCACCGCCTGGCAGCGGTGCCGCACCCACTACGCCGCGAACCTGATGAGCACCTGCCCCAAAGCGGCCTGGCCCGCGGTGAAGGCGGGCCTCCACGCCGTCTATGACCAGCCCGACGCGGCGTCCGTGAACGACCAGTTCGACCGGCTGCTGGAACAGACCAGCGAGCGTCTGCCCGAGGTCGCTGACCACCTCGCCGCTGCGCGCGAGGACGTCCTGGCGTTCACCGCGTTCCCCAAGGAGATCTGGCGCCAGATCTGGTCGAACAACCCCCAAGAGCGCCTCAACCGCGAGATCCGTCGGCGCACGGACGCCGTCTCGATCTTCCCCCACCGTGGAGCGATCACCCGCCTCGTCGGCGCGGTCCTGGCCGAGCAGACCGATGAATGGATCGAAGGACGCCGCTACGTCGGACTCGACGTCCTCCGCCGCTCACAGCTCCACCTCGTCACCACCCCCCCCCCCCCCCCGGCGGTGACCCCCCCCGCCCACATCCCCCCCCCCCCGACCGCC
>JAKDKQ010000235.1 GCA_030453295.1 Janibacter sp. | reverse complement strand
GACAACCATTGAGCCGAGAGCCCCCAACGAGTCGTTGGGGGCTCTCGCGCGTTCTAGGGGCCCTTGTGCCCATTCCGTGAGGCAAGAGCTGTCCTCACCACATGTATCGCAGAAGGGCCCCACCGATTTCGGTGGGGCCCCTTCTGCGTTCTGTTGGTGGTCAGTCCTCAGCCGGCTTGTTCATGCCGTCCTTGATGAAGTTCATGACCGAGGAGTCTGCGAGCGTGGTGACGTCACCGATCTCGCGGTTCTCGGCCACGTCCTTGAGCAACCGACGCATGATCTTGCCGGAGCGCGTCTTGGGCAGCTCGTCGACCACCATGATCGACCGGGGCTTGGCGATTGGCCCGATCTGCTGACCGACGTGGTTGCGCAGCTCCTGGACGAGCTCGTCTCCGGTGGAGCCACCAGCCGCACCGTCCTCGCGCAGGATGACGAAGGCGACGACGGCTTGACCAGTCGTCTCGTCCGTGGCACCCACGACGGCGGCCTCGGCCACACGCGGGTGCGAGACGAGAGCGGACTCGATCTCCGCGGTCGACAGGCGGTGCCCCGAGACATTCATGACGTCATCGACGCGACCGAGGATCCAGATGTTTCCCTTGTCGTCGTACTTGGCGCCATCACCGGCAAAGTAGTACTCCGGACCGAAGCGGCTCCAGTAGGTGTCCTTGTAACGCTCCGGGTCTCCCCACACCCCACGGAGCATGGCCGGCCACGGCTTGGTGAGGACGAGATATCCCACCTGCTCGGGCTCGGTCAGGGGCTTGCCCTCGTCATCGAGGATCTCGGCAGAGATTCCGGGGATGGGCTTCTGCGAGCTGCCGGGCTCGAGCTCGGTGACACCGGGCAGGGGAGAGTTCATGATGGCTCCCGTCTCGGTCTGCCACCAGGTGTCGACGATCGGCGCTGTGCCTGCACCGATGTGCTCGCGGTACCAGCGCCAGGCCTCCGGGTTGATCGGTTCGCCGACCGAGCCGAGGACCCGCAGCGAGGACAGGTCGAACTTGGCCGGGATGTCCGCTCCCCACTTCATGAAGGTGCGGATCGCCGTGGGCGCGGTGTAGAGGATGGAGACCTTGTACTTCTCCACGATCTCCCAGAAGATCCCCTGGTGCGGGCTGTCCGGGGTGCCCTCGAAGAGCACCTGGGTCGCGCCGTTGGCCAGTGGCCCGTAGACGATGTAGCTGTGGCCCGTCACCCAGCCGATGTCGGCCGTGCACCAGTAGACGTCGGACTCGGGGTGCAGGTCGTGCACGACCGCGTTGGTGTACGCGTTTTGCACCAGGTAGCCACCGGTGGTGTGCAGGATCCCCTTGGGCTTGCCGGTGGTACCGGAGGTGTAGAGGATGAAGAGCGGGTGCTCGCTGTCGTGGGGCTGGGCCTCGTGCTGGTCGGAGGCCGAGCCGACGGCCTCGTGCCACCAGACATCGCGCTCGTCCTCCCACGTGACGTCGATCCCGGTGCGCTGGACGACGAGGACCTTGCTGGCCGTCGTGCCCTCGACCGCCTTGTCGACGGCGTCCTTGAGCGGCATGGCCTTGCCCTTGCGGAACTGCCCGTCGCTGGTGATGACGAGCTTGGCCTCGCCGTCCTCGATCCGTGCTCGGAGCGCGTCTGCGGAGAATCCGCCGAAGACGACCGAGTGGGGTGCGCCGATGCGGGCGCAGGCAAGCATCGCGACGACGGCCTCGGGGATCATCGGCATGTAGATGGCGACACGATCCCCCTTCGTCACGCCGAGCGCCTCGATGGCGTTGGCTGCCTGGGATACCTCACGGAGCAGGTCGGAGTAGGTGATGGCGCGGTCTTCGCCGTTGGCGCTGACCGCATGGATCGCCACGCGGTCGCCGTTGCCGGCCTCGACGTGCCGGTCGACGCAGTTGTAGGAGGCGTTGAGCTCGCCCCCGACAAACCACTTGGCGAAGGGGGCATCACTCCAGTCGAGCGTGGTGTCGAAGTCCTTGCTCCAGGTGACGTACTCCCTGGCCCGGGCGGCCCAGAAGGCCTCGTGGTCAGCGGCGGCCTCGTCATAGAGCTCGGCCTTGCCGACCGCCTGCTCGGTGAACGCGGGGGTGGGGGCGTGGTCCGTCACATGTCCTCCTCATCGAGTGATCGCGCGCCATCGCGCGAACGTGTGTCATGCCCCACCTTTCACCCATCGCCACGGGATCACAACGGCGGGGTCTCGCTTTGTCGCCGGGCGTGGGGCGCGGGGCGACGAGCGGTCTCCTGGAGCGTGCGCAGACTGCACAGCGTCGTGTCACCTCGACCCTGCTGACGGTGCACAGTCTGATCAGTGGTGTGTGGTTCTGTGGTGCGGATCAGCCCATTCTGGGACGGTTGTCTGACCACAAGGAGGTGGTCGACGTGTTTACCGAGGGACAGCTGTACTCACCCGTGACCGAGCACGAGGACGGCACCGTCGAGGTGCACCTCGCAGACACGCATCCAGGTCGGGAGGACCCGCAGTACCTGCGTCGCCGCGGTGGCATCGCTGGCGTCGCTCTTGCCTGGCGCAGAGGGAGCCAGGAGGTTCCGACGATCGAGTACAGCGAGCAGGAGCGCGCTGTGTGGAGCCGGGTGAGCCGCGAGCTCGCGCCGCTGCACGCCCGCTTCGCCCACAGCGAGTACCGCACTGCCAAGGAGCGGCTGGGGCTCCCGACCGACCACGTCCCGCAGCTGGCAGAGGTCACGGAGCGGCTGCTGCCTCTCACTGGATGGAGGTACGTGTGCGCTCCCGGGCTGGTGCCCCTGCGCGACTTCTACGCGGATCTCGGTGATCGCACCTTCAACTCCACGCAGTACCTGCGCCATGGATCGCAGCCGCTCTACACGCCGGAGCCGGACATCATCCACGAGGTCATCGGACACGCCAATCAGCTGGCCAGTCCTCGCTTCGCCGCCATCACCGAAGCCGCCGGGCAGGCCTCCCTTCGTCTCGAGAGCGAGGAGGCGATGAAGCTCGTGGCCGATGTCTTCTGGTTTTCCATCGAGTTCGGCGTCATGTACGAGGGGGAGGACCTCAAGGCGTACGGCGCAGGCATCCTGTCGAGCTACGGCGAGATCCAGGAGTTTGCCCACATGGAGATCCGCGACCTCGACATCGCTGACATGGGCACGCTCAACTACGACATCACCGTGTATCAGCCGGTGCTCTTCGCCGCCCGCTCGATGGACCACCTCGAGGACGTCGTCGGTGACTTCTTCGCGACCGTCGACGACGACACGGCTGCGGCCCTGCGGTCCGAGGCTGTGCGGCGGGGACTGCTCCCCATGTCATCGCCGTGATCCTTGCCCATAGGCTCCGGGGCAGGGGAGCGGATCGCATCCCCACGACACGAGGGGATGACCACGATGAGCACGATGACCAGTCGACGCACGAGCGCCGCCGGCCTGCTCGCAGTTGCGGCGCTCGGCCTGTCCGCCTGTGGCGGGTCCGACGCGGAGACGACGAGCTCCTCGACCAGCGCGACCAGCACGTCCGAGAGCACGACGGACGCGACATCACAGACCGAGCCCACCGAGGAGCCCACCGAGTCGGAGTCCGAGTCCGACGGTGAGGGCAGTGAGGGCGCCGCGCCTGCCGGTCTCACCGACCCGGGTACCGAGCTGGCCATCGGCGCGTCCGCCACGGTCCCGCAGGGTGATGACGGGGCCACCGTGACGGTGACCGTCACCGAGATCACCACGGGGTCCTCGGCGGATCTGTCCGCGCTCAAGGACGCCGACAAGTACAAGGACTACACGCCCGTCTACGTGCAGTACGAGATGACGGGGACCGACAGCTCGAGCGAGCTCGGCGGCGACATCCTCGACGATGTCGACCCGATCCTCGCCGACGGACGCAAGGCCTCGACCCTGATCCTCATCGGCACCTCGCCCTTCAAGGAGTGCGACCGCAACTCCATCCCCAAGGACTT
>JAKDKQ010000234.1 GCA_030453295.1 Janibacter sp. | reverse complement strand
GACATCCCCGACATCCTGCGTCTCGTCCGGGACCTCGCGACCTACGAAAAGGAACCGGACGCCGTCGAGGCGACCGAGGAGGACTTCACGGTCGCGCTCTTCCCGACGAAGGGGGAGCCCACCGCCTTCTGCCATGTCGCCGAGGCCGGCGAGGGCAAGGACCGCCACGTCGTGGGGATCGCCCTGTGGTTCCTCACGTTTTCGACCTGGACCGGCAAGAACGGCATGCACCTCGAGGACCTCTTCGTCGAGCCACGCCACCGCGGGTCCGGCCTCGGCAAGGCGCTGCTCACCGAGCTCGCCGCGGAGTGCCGCGAGCGCGGGTTCCGCCGGCTCGAGTGGACCGTGCTGCGGTGGAATGCACCGTCCATCGCCTTCTACGAGTCGATCGGTGCCACGCCCCAGACCGAGTGGGAGACCTACCGGCTCGACGGCAGCGGCCTCGACCTGTGACACGGTGACGGCATGAGCCGAACCCGCACCGTCTCCGACTCCGTCACCATCGCCGTCAGCCCGCTGACCGCGTGGCAGGCGGTCAGCGACATCACCCAGATGGGTCGGTGGAGCCCGGAGAACACGGGTGGCCGGACCACCGGCACCGCCCCCATCGCGGTCGGCACCTCCTTCGTGGGTACCAACAGTCGCGGCGGCGCCCGCTGGTCGACGCAGTGCACGATCACCGCGGCCGACCCGGGAGAGCGCTTCGCCTTCCGCGTGCACGGCATCGGCGGCACGAAGCCGGTCCTCCCCGCGCGGATCGCCACCTGGGAGTACCGCTTCGAGGAGGCCGAAGGGGGGACCCGCGTCACCGAGACGTGGACCGACGACCGGCGCTGGCCCGACGCCGTGGCGCGGGTCTTCGACAAGGCGGCGACCGGCGGACGCACCTTCGCGCAGTTCCAGCGGAAGAACATCCGACGCACGCTCGACCGGCTCAAGAGCGAGCTGGAGAGCGAGTCCGGGAGCGAGTCCGGCCGGGCCTGATCGGGACCCCACGACGAAGGGAGGGGCTCCCCCCTTCGCCCCGCCGCTGCTCCCCATGGCGGAACCGACCACGACGATGTGCGGGTCTCCTGTCATAGTGGGCTGGTTCCGCGCTCGCGTAAGGGAGGCCCCCCGGTGATTCAGTACGTCCACATGTTCAGCGAAGGTGACCGCGACCAGAAGGACCTGCTCGGTGGCAAGGGTGCAAACCTCGCCGAGATGGTCAAGCTGGGTCTGCCGGTCCCGCCCGGTTTCACGATCACGACGGAGGCCTGCCGCGCCTACCTCACCGAGGGGCGAGTGCCACCCGAGGTGCGGGTCGAGGTGACCCAGCGGCTGCGCGACGTCGAGGACCTCATCGGTCGCACCCTCGGCGACTCCGAGGAGCCGCTGCTGCTCTCCGTGCGCTCCGGAGCCAAGTTCTCCATGCCCGGGATGATGGACACCGTGCTCAACGTCGGGCTCAACGACGACACCGTGCACTCGCTGGCCTCCTTTGCCGGCGATGAGCGCTTCGCGTGGGACTCCTACCGTCGGCTGATCCAGATGTTCGGCAAGACCGTGCTCGACGTCGACTCGGACAAGTTCTCCGAGGTCCTCGACCGGCACAAGGAGGAGGCCGGGGTCGCCGCGGACGTGGACCTGACCGCCGAGCACCTCAAGGAGGTCGTCGCCGAGTACAAGCAGATCGTCCTCGACGAGACCGGCAAGCCCTTCCCCCAGACGCCCCGCCGCCAGGTCGACCTGGCCATCGAGGCCGTCTTCCGCAGCTGGAACACCGAGCGCGCCCAGCTCTACCGGCGTCGCGAGCGCATCGCCGACGACCTCGGCACCGCGGTCAACGTGCAGGCGATGGTCTTCGGCAACCTCGGCGAGACCTCCGGCACCGGCGTCTGCTTCACGCGTGACCCCTCCTCCGGCCACTCCGGCGTCTACGGCGACTACCTGCCCAATGCCCAGGGTGAGGACGTCGTCGCGGGTATCCGCAACACCCTCGCGCTGACCGACCTCGAGGACAGTGACCCGGAGGCGTACAAGGAGCTGCGCGCTGCCATGCGTCGCCTGGAGACGCACTACCGCGACCTGTGCGACATCGAGTTCACCATCGAGCGCGGCACCCTGTGGATGCTGCAGACCCGCGTCGGCAAGCGCACTGCGGGTGCGGCCTTCCGCATCGCGACCCAGCTCGTCGACGAGGCCCTCATCACGATGGACGAGGCCCTCGAGCGGGTGACCGGCGAGCAGCTCGGCCAGCTGCTCTTCCCGCAGTTCGACCGCGAGGCCGAGCGCACCCTCATCGCCACCGGCATGGGCGCCTCCCCGGGTGCCGCCGTCGGTGCCGTGGCCTTCGACAACGCGAGCGCCGTGGCCCGTCAGGCCGAGGGCACGTCGGTCATCCTCGTGCGCCGCGAGACCTCCCCCGAGGACCTGCCCGGCATGATCGCTGCTGCCGGTGTCCTCACCGCGCGCGGCGGCAAGACCTCGCACGCGGCCGTCGTGGCCCGCGGCATGGGCAAGTGCGCCGTCGTCGGCGCCGAGGACCTGATCGTCGACGGGGCCAAGAAGGAGATCCGCGTCGGCGAGCACGTCGTCCGCGAGGGCGACACCCTGGCGATCGACGGCAAGACCGGCGAGGTCTTCCTCGGCGACGTCCACGTCATCGACTCCCCCGTCATGACCTACATCTCCGAGGGTGTCGAGGCCGCCCGTGCGATCGCGGACGACGACGAGACCACCGAGCTCATCGAGGCCGTCGACCGCGTGCTGCGCCACGCCGACACGCGTCGCCGGCTCAAGGTGCGGGCCAACGCCGACAACGGTGAGGACGCCCAGCGCGCCCGCGACCGTGGCGCCGAGGGCATCGGCCTGTGCCGCACCGAGCACCAGTTCCTCGGCGAGCGGCGCCAGCAGATCGAGAGCGTCGTCCTCGCCGAGAGCGACGAGGCGCGCGAGGCCGCGCTGGCCGAGCTGCTGCCGGCGCAGATCGAGGACTTCGTCGACCTGCTCACCGCGATGGACGGGCTGCCGACGACGATCCGCCTGATCGACCCGCCGCTGCACGAGTTCCTGCCCGACCTGACCGACCTGACGGTCGAGGTCGCCCTGGCGGAGGAGCGCGGCGAGAGCGGACCCGAGGTCGAGCGGACCCGGGCCCTGCGCGATGCGGTGCGCTCCATCCACGAGTCCAACCCGATGCTCGGTCTGCGCGGCGTGCGCCTGGGGTTGAAGATCCCCGGCCTCTTCGGTCTGCAGATCCGCGCGATCGCGGAGGCCCTCGTGCGCCTGCGCGAGGAGGGCAAGGACCCGCAGCCGGAGATCATGGTCCCGCTCATCGGCTCCAACCGTGAGCTCGTCATCGTGCGCGCCCAGGCCGAGGCGATCATCGCCGAGGTGGCCGAGGCCCACAACCAGGCCATCGAGATCCCGATCGGCTGCATGATCGAGCTGCCCCGCGCGGCGCTGACGGCCAACCGCATCGCGCAGACGGCTGACTTCTTCTCCTTCGGCACCAACGACCTGACCCAGACGACGTGGGGCTTCTCCCGCGACGACGTGGAGACGGCCTTCTTCCCGAAGTACCTGGAGAACGGCGTCCTGACGATCTCCCCCTTCGAGACCCTCGACGCCCTCGGCGTCGGCGAGCTCGTCCAGATCGGTGTCGACAAGGGCCGCGCCACGCAGCCCGGCCTCAAGACCGGTGTCTGCGGCGAGCACGGTGGCGACCCCGAGTCGATCCACTTCTTCCACAACGCCGGCCTCGACTACGTGAGCTGCTCTCCCTTCCGCGTCCCGGTGGCGCGCCTGGAGGCCGGCCGCGCGGTCGTGCTCAAGGACGAGGTCGGCACCCGCTGAGGGCCTGACCCGCTCCCTTCGCCGGGTGGAGGTGGACGCGCGGACGAATCGTCAGCGCGTCCACCTCCACCCGACGCCGGGTCCGTGGG
>JAKDKQ010000233.1 GCA_030453295.1 Janibacter sp. | reverse complement strand
ACCTCGGCGATGTCGTCAGCACCCACGCGCTCCTTGACCATCAGGTCGGTGTCGTCGCGGGCCGCCTCGGCCTCGCTGGCCTGCGCCAGCTGACCCTCGAGCGTGGGGATCTCGCCGTAGAGCAGGCGCGAGGCGCCTTCGTAGTCACCGTCGCGCTGCAGCCGGTCGGCCTGCGTGCGCAGGTCGTCCAGCCGGGCCTTGAGGTCACCGACCGCGTTGAGGCCGGTCTTCTCCGACTCCCAGCGGGCGGTGAGGCCGGCCAGCTCCTCGGACTTGTCCGCGAGGTCCTTGCGCAGCCGCTCCAGCCGGTCCCTGGAGGCATCGTCGGTCTCCCGCGCGAGGTGCAGCTCCTCCATCTTGAGACGGTCGACGGAGCGCTGCAGCTCGTCGATCTCCACGGGGCTGGAGTCGATCTCCATCCGCAGGCGCGAGGCGGCCTCGTCGACGAGGTCGATCGCCTTGTCGGGCAGCTGACGCCCGGTGATGTACCGGTCCGACAAGGACGCGGCAGCCACGAGCGCGGAGTCCTCGATGGCCACCTTGTGGTGGGCCTCGTAGCGCTCCTTGAGCCCGCGCAGGATCGCGATCGTGTCCTCGACGCTCGGCTCCCCGACGAAGACCTGCTGGAAGCGACGCTCCAGTGCCGGGTCCTTCTCGATGTGCTCGCGGAACTCGTCGAGCGTCGTCGCGCCGACCAGCCGCAGCTCGCCGCGGGCGAGCATCGGCTTGAGCATGTTGCCGGCGTCCATCGCGCCCTCACCGGAGGCGCCCGCCCCGACGACCGTGTGGAGCTCGTCGATGAAGGTGACGACCTCCCCTTCGCTGCCCTTGATCTCCTCGAGGACTGCCTTGAGACGCTCCTCGAACTCGCCGCGGTACTTGGCCCCGGCGACCATCGCACCGAGGTCGAGGCTCACGAGACGCTTGCCGCGCAACGACTCCGGCACATCGCCGGAGACGATCCGCTGAGCCAAGCCCTCGACGACGGCGGTCTTGCCGACGCCGGGCTCGCCGATGAGGACGGGGTTGTTCTTGGTCCGACGCGAGAGCACCTGGACGACGCGACGGATCTCGGCATCGCGGCCGATGACCGGGTCGAGCTTGCCGTCGCGGGCCATCGCGGTGAGGTCGGTGCCGTACTGCTCGAGGGCCTCGCCCCCTTCGGCCGGGGTCTCGGAGGTGACCTTGCGGCCGGCGCGCAGCTCCTCGACCTTGGTCTCCATGTCCGTGGCGCCGCGCTTCTCGACCGCGGCCAGGTGGCCCGTCTCGGCGAGGGCGAGCAGGAGCAGGTCGAGGGCGAGGAAGTCGTCACCCTTGGCCCGCATCAGCGTGTCGGCCTGCTGGAGGACGGCCAAGAGCTCACGGCCGAGCGAAGGGGGCTGCGCCGCACCGCTCGTAGTGGGCAGGGACGCGACCTGGGCGTCCGCCTGGGCGAGCACGTGCGGCGCGCCGGTCCCGGCCGCCTGCAGGAGGGTGTCGCACTGCGGGGTGTCCAGCTGCACGAGGGCGCTCACGAGGTGCGCAGGAGTGACCTCGGGGTGACTCTGTGTCTGGGCGGATCGCTGGGCCAGGGCGAGCGCCTCGGCCACCTTGGTGGTGGGCTTGAAGTCCATGACTCTCCTCTACGACTCGTGGGTGATCGCTGTCTGGATCAACCTCGCCAGAGTTGAGTCTATTCCGCTCAACTTTGGGGTCGTGGCCTGCGTCGAGGTCAGCAGCTGGAGGTGATGTCGCTCA
Source organism: Janibacter sp. (assembly GCA_030453295.1). Classification (GTDB taxonomy): domain Bacteria; phylum Actinomycetota; class Actinomycetes; order Actinomycetales; family Dermatophilaceae; genus Janibacter. Next base: position 2,197 of record JAKDKQ010000233.1, on the reverse strand, counting down.
GCTCGTCACCGTTGGTCGTGGTCGAGCTCGACGTGGACGGAGTCGTCGTGGTGGAGGTGGAGGTGGACGAGCTGGAGGTCGACGAGCTCGTGCTCGGCGTCGGCTCGGGCGGGTAGATCGCCTCTTGGACCATCGTGTGGATCTTGTCGTAGTCCGGCCGGTTGACGTCGATGTTCTTGTTGGTCAGCGGCAGCGACTTGATGGTGCCGCCCTCCTGGATGCGCAGGACCAGCTCGGCCCAGGCCTTGAGGTCCTGCTGCGGGATGTCGACGGTGACATTGTCCTGCAGGGTCTTGGCCAGGGCGGGGTAGCGCACGAGCATCGACGTGGGGTTGACCTGGTTGAGCAGCGCTCCCACCATGCAGCGCTGGCGCCGCATCCGGGAGAAGTCACCGTCCTTGGAGTCAGCGCGGGAGCGGGAGTACCAGAGGGCGTGGTACCCGTCGAGCTCCTGGACACCGGGCTCGATGTAGCCGGTGGTGCCGACGACGACGCCGCCTTCGATCTTGCAGCCGATGCAGACTCGCTCCTTGACGTCGACGGTCACCCCGCCCATCGCGTCGACGAGCTGGGTGAACCCCTCGAGGTTGATGACGGTCGTGTAGTCGATGTGCACACCGAGGATCTGCGAGGCCGCGTCCTTGGTCGCGACGAGCCCGGGGTTGACGCCGGACGGGAAGAGGTCTGCGTTGTCCCGGCCCAGGGTCCAGACGTACTCCATGAGGCACTCGTCGCCGCAGTTGTAGCCGTCGGGGTACTTCTGCGACAACGGGTTGTCGGCGGAGAAGGGGATGTTTTGCAGATTGCGCGGGATCCCGAAGAGGACCGTCTCGCCCGTCTGGGTGTCGATGCTGGCGACCATGAGCGAGTCGGGTCGGATGCCGTCCCGGTCCGCGCCGGCGTCGGAGCCCACGAGCATGATGTTGACCCGGTCCGTGCCGGCCCACGGGTCCTCGCCCTCACCGGGCGCAGTGGCCCCGTCGGGCCGGAACTGGTCGAAGACATTGCCGATGAGCGAGCGCTGGATGACGGCGTACCGCACCGACTGCGCGGCCGGCGCGAAGATCAGCAGGGCAGCCAGCGCGGCGAAGACCACCATCGCGATCTTGGGGCGCCCGCTCGACCCCTCGGGCAGATTGTCCCGGGCGGTTGTGATGATGCCCCAGATCCACACGATCGTCGCGATGATGACGACGGGGATGAGGATCATCAGGGCCCGTCGGCTCACGCCGACGCTGATGACCGAGGAGGTCACCCCCTTCGCCAGCGCGTACCCGAGGACCGCGAGGACGGTCAGGACGAACCCACCGAGGATGATCCAGCCCGTCCGGCGCCGGCTCGGGATGAGCCCGAGCCCGGGCAGCAGGGTGCTGGCTGCCGTCAGCGCGTAGTAGCGACGGCCCTGGCGCGCCTTGCGGCGAGCGTTGAGCCCGCGCTCGCCGAGGCCATGCGGGCTCTCGGGGGTCTCGCTCTGGGCCACAGGTGCCAACCTCCGCTATCGGGTACCCGTGGACGGACGGTGGCATCCCTGGGCTCTTTGTTCACGACATCGTGACACAAAAGTGACCCTCCTCCACAACTGCCCGAAGGGGGCCCGGAGCCACGTGCCGTCTGGCTCAGGGCCTCGGATCCGGGTCGTACCAACCGTCGTGCTTCTCGGCGAGCGCGGCAAAGCGCTCCCGCAGGCCATGGGCCACGGCACCGGACTCGTCGGCGACCATCGCCTCACTCACGTGGACCGCCCACTCGTGGTTGTCGCTGTCGTCCTCGCCGGCCAACGCTTCCCGGACGACACGGACCTCCGTGAAACCCTCGTCGCGCAGGTCGTCGGCGATGCGGTCGGCGTCATCACGGTCAGGGAAGACCATCAGGTGCTCGGACATGTCGCCAGCCTGTCACGGCGACAGGGGTGGACAACAGCCGTGAGGCGTGGTGTCGTCGACAGCATGGCCAATGAACAGAAGATCACTGTCCAGCGCACCATCGACGCACCCGCCAAGGACATCTTCGAGGTGCTCACCAATCCCGAACGGCACGCCGAGCTCGACGGGTCCGGGTTCGTCCGCTCGGACGACAAGAGCGACCGCATCCAGGCAGTCGGCGATGTCTTCACCATGAACATGACCGGCGACCACATGGGCGGCGAGTACCAGACGGACAACCACGTCACGGCCTTCGACCCCAACAAGATGGTCGG
>JAKDKQ010000232.1 GCA_030453295.1 Janibacter sp. | reverse complement strand
CCGACCGACCCCACGGACCCACCGACGGATCCGGAGCCGGGCGAGTGCGTCACCGCGAGCAACTACGCCCACACCACGGCCGGTCGTGCCCACCAGTCCGGGGGCATGACCTTTGCCACCGGGTCCGGCGACGCACTGGGTCTGTGGAATGTCTTCGTCACCACCGAGCTCGAGGAGACCTCACCCGACTACTGGGAGCTCGGCTGCTGACCTGACGCCGGGGTGCATGCTGGAGCCATGCGCCCCGGAGCCCACAACGCCATCACCGATGTCCCAGGAGTGCGGGTCGGCCACGCCACCCGCGATGAGAGGGGCTGGCTGACCGGCACGACCGTCATCACGCCCCCGGTGGGGACCACCGGGGGCGTCGACGTGCGCGGTGGGGGCCCGGGCACCCGGGAGACCGACCTGCTCGATCCGCGCAATCTCGTCGACGCGATCGATGCGATCGTGCTGTCCGGTGGCAGCGCCTTCGGCCTGTCCGCTGCGGATGGCGTGTTGTCGGCGCTGGCGGACGAAGGGAGGGGGTGGCCCGTGGGTGGACCCGGCCAGATCGTGCCGATCGTCCCGTCGGCGATCCTCTTCGACCTCGGTCGAGGGGGCGTCTGGCGCCACCACCCGGGTCCGCAGGAGGGGCGTGCTGCGTACCTCAGCGCCAACGACGGACCGGTGGACGAAGGGAGCGTCGGCGCCGGCACCGGAGCACGCGCCGGCGGTCTGCGCGGCGGCATCGGGACGGCGAGCCTCGTGCTCGACTCGGGAGCCACGGTGGGCGCGATCGTCGCAGTCAATGCGGTCGGCTCGCCCGTGGGACCCGATGGGCGGCTGCTCGGCGAGCGGCTGCTGCTCCCCGGCGAGGTCGATGTGCCCGAGCCGGATCCCGTTGCGGTGCAGGCCCACTGGCAGCGACAGGCCGAGGAGGCGCAGGCTCTGCAGGCGGGCACCGCGACGACTCTCGCGGTCGTTGCGACCGACGCTGTCCTCGACAAGGCCGGCTGCGCGAAGCTCGCCGGTGTCGCCCACGACGGCTTTGCTCGGGCGTTGTCTCCCGTGCACACCGCCTTCGACGGTGACAGCGTCTTCGCGCTGTCGACGCAGGTCGGGCCGCAGCTGACCCCCTTCGACCTCGTCACGCTGCAGACCGCTGCCGCGGACTGCGTCAGCCGGGCGATCGTGCGGGGGATGCTTGCGGCGCGGTCGGTCGACCGCACCGCTGACGGGGGCGCCGCCCTGCCGTCCTACCGGGAGTCGATCAGTCGATCCAGCTGAGATCGGGTGGCGGGCTGTGGCCGTCGGGGTCGCGGTCCGATCCGCTCGGGATGTGGTGACGCAGCTCGCGCGCGCAGACCATCCACCCAGCACCATGAGCGGGAAGCAGACGAGAGCGACGCCGAGGTACTCCTCGCGCATGACCACCCCGGTGAACGCCAGGAGCGCGAGGACCACGCCCACGACGAACCCACTCGCGGCCTGCCACTGCGCGAGGTCGCTGCGGCTCCTGCGGGTCCGCAGCCAGCGGTGGCGCAGGAGCTGGTGGGCCTCCATGAGGGCCCAGCCGATCGGGAGCAGGAGCATCGGGAGCAGCCCCCACATGGAGTCGATGCGGTCCTGCAGCTCGACGAGCACGACCACCACCACAAGGGACAGCGGCAGCCACCCGTAGAGGCAGGTCAGCGCCACCACACGCAGCAGGCGAAGGGGGCGAGACCACCGGCCGGTGGGCACCGCCTCGGGGACGGTCTCCCTGTCGCCTTCGGACGCTGACCGGTGGTGCTCGATCGACCTCTCGCGGGCGCGGGTGTCGGCGGCCACCTGCTCGAGGAAGCGCTGCCGCTCGTGCGGTGGTGACCACCGGTCGATCCGCAGCTCGTTGCCCAGGACGTCGACGTGGACCTGCTCTGCCGTGAGATCGCGCCAGGTCGCCCTCATCATCGAGCCGACGATCGTCACCGTGCACAGGACGAACCACACGGCGAAGGTCGGCCAGTGGGGGTCCGGATCGGTGCGCCCCTCGATGGGCATCCGGGTGAGCATCATGAGCGCGAAGGCGAGCACGACCATGAGGCCCAGGGTCATGGTCAGTCCAGCGCCCTGCAGGAGCCACCAGCCGACACCGACCGGCTTCGGTGCGGCCGGGGTGGGCTGGTGGCGGTCCACCCGTGCTCCTGTCAGCCGAGGCTGTAGTTGGGCGCCTCGACGACGCCCTGGATGTCGTGCGGGTGGCTCTCCTTGAGCGAGGCCGAGGTGATCCGCACGAACTTGCCCTTGGCCTGCAGCTCGGGGACGGTGCCCGCACCGACGTAGAACATCGACTGGCGCAGCCCACCGACCATCTGGTGGGCGACCTGGGCGAGCGTGCCGCGGTAGGAGACCCGGCCCTCGACGCCCTCGGGCACGAGCTGGTCGTCGCTGGTGACCTCGGCCTGGAAGTAGCGGTCCTTGGAGAAGGACTTCTTGCCACGGCTGCTCATCGCACCGAGGCTGCCCATGCCGCGGTAGGCCTTGAACTGCTTGCCGTTGACGAAGATCAGCTCGCCGGGGCTCTCCTCGCAGCCGGCCAGCATCGAGCCGACCATGACCGTCTCGGCGCCGGCGACGATCGCCTTGGCGATGTCACCGGACTGCTGCAGGCCGCCGTCCGCGATGACGGGGACACCAGCCGGACGCGCGGCAAGTGAGGCGTCGTACACGGCCGTCACCTGGGGGGCACCGACACCGGTCACGATGCGGGTGGTGCAGATCGAGCCGGGACCCACACCGACCTTGATCGCGTCGACGCCGACGTCGATGAAGGCCTGGGCCCCTTCACGGGTGGCGACATTGCCGCCGATGACCTGGACGTGTCGGGTGGCCGGGTCCTTCTTCAGCCGCTCGCACATCTCGAGCAGGAGCTTGACGTGACCGTGGGCGGTGTCGGCGACGAGGACGTCGACGCCGGCGTCGATGAGCGTCGTCGCGCGCTCCCAGGCGTCGCCGAAGTAGCCGATCGCGGCACCGACGAGCAGCCGGCCCTGGCCGTCCTTGCTCGCGTTGGGGAACTGCTCGCTCTTGACGAAGTCCTTGACCGTGATCAGACCGGCGAGGCGGCCCTGGTCATCGACGATCGGCAACCGCTCGCGCTTGTGCTGCCGCAGCAGGAGGGTCGCGTCCTCGTTGGCGATCCCCACGGGGGCGGTGATGAGCGGCATCGGTGTCATGACCTCGCGCACGAGGGTGGTCGACCACTCGGCGACGGGCGTGAAGCGCAGGTCGCGGTTGGTGATGATGCCGATCAGCACGTTGTCACCGTCGACCACGGGCAGGCCCGAGACGCGGTACTCGCCGCAGATCTGGTCGAGGTCGTCGAGGGTCGCATCGGGGCCGATGACAACGGGGTTGGTGATCATGCCGGTCTGGGTCCGCTTGACGAGGTCGACCTGGTAGGCCTGGTCCTCGATCGAGAGGTTGCGGTGCAGGACTCCGATGCCACCCTGGCGCGCCATCGCGATCGCCATGCGCGACTCGGTGACGGTGTCCATGGCCGCGGAGATGAGCGGTGTCTTGAGGCTGATCTCGCGCGTCAGGCGGCTCGTGGTGTCGAGGTCGCCGGGGGCCAGCTCGCTGTAGCCGGGCAGGAGGAGCACGTCGTCATAGGTGAGACCGACCTTGGCGAAGGGGTTCGGGCCCGGGGCCCCGGTGTCGTCACGGTCCGTGGGGTTGCCGAAATCCATCCCCCTATCGTAGGCCACCCCCACGACGCCTCCGGACCTGACCATCTCCTGACCAAACCCTTCATTTTCGGGGTCAATCCATACCTTCTGGACGACCTCTGTTGGTGTCGATCTCCTTAGGTTGGCCATCAGAAGCGGGGAACGGCACCCGCCGAGGCTTGATGCACGGAGGATGGAACATGGGACACATCGACAGCGCGCCCGGCCCGGTGGCCGATCTGTGGGA
>JAKDKQ010000021.1 GCA_030453295.1 Janibacter sp. | reverse complement strand
CGGCCGGCGCCCTCAAGCAGGCCGGCCTCCAGCCGGGCGACCGGGTCTCGCTGATCCTGCCCAATGTCCCCGCCTTCCCGGTCCTCTTCTACGGGACGCTGCTGGCCGGCGGCATCGTCGTGCCGATGAACCCGCTGCTCAAGGCGCAGGAGATCGAGTACTTCTACAACGACTCCGGCGCGAAGTTCTCCTTCGTCTGGGGCGACTTCGCCGCCGAGGCCCACGGCGGCGCGGAGGGCACCGACACCCGCGTCATCGTCTCGGGCCCGGTCGGTCCGAGCGAGGAGGACCTGCCCGCTGGCGAGCCGATCGCGACGCCGGCCGAGCGCGCCGATGACGACACCGCGGTCATCCTCTACACCTCCGGCACCACCGGTCGCCCCAAGGGCGCCGAGCTGACCCACAGCAACCTCGACCTCAACGCCATGCGTTCGGCCGACGACATCATCCAGATGTCCACCGGTGACGTCATCATGGGCTGCCTCCCGCTCTTCCACGTCTTCGGGCTGACCTGTGGGCTCAACGCTGCCGTGCGCAACGGCGCCACCCTGACCCTCGTGCCCCGCTTCGAGCCGGGCAAGGCGCTGGAGGTCATCCAGCGGGACAAGGTGACGATCTTCGAGGGCGTGCCGACGATGTACGGCGCGATGCTGCACCACCCGGCCGTCCAGGACACCGACACCTCGAGCCTGCGCACCTGCGTCAGCGGCGGGTCTGCCCTGCCGGAGCAGACGCTGCGCGAGTTCGAGGAGACCTTCGGCGTCAGCCTCCTCGAGGGCTACGGCCTCTCGGAGACCTCGCCGGTCGCGTCCTTCAACATGCTCGACCAGCCGACCAAGCCGGGCACCATCGGCCGGGCCATCCCCGGCTGCGAGATGAAGCTGGTCGGTGACGACGGCAAGGCGGTCGGCCCCGGCGAGGGCGTCGGCGAGATCGCGATCCGCGGCGACAACATCATGAAGGGCTACTGGGGCAAGCCCGAGGAGACCGCCACGGCGATCCCCGACGGCTGGTTCCGCACCGGTGACATCGCCAGCGTCGACGAGGACGGCTACTACACGATCGTCGACCGCAAGAAGGACCTCATCATCCGCGGTGGCATGAACATCTACCCCCGCGAGGTCGAGGAGGTGCTGTACACCCACCCCGACGTCCTCGAGTGCGCCGTCGTCGGTGTGCCGCACCCCGAGCTGGGTGAGGACGTCGGCGCCGCCGTGTCCCTGCGCGAGGGCGCCGCGGGTGACGTCGACGAGATCCGCCAGTACGTCAAGGACCGGATCGCGGCCTACAAGTACCCGCGTGAGGTCTGGATCCTCGACGAGCTGCCCAAGGGCCCGACCGGCAAGATCCTCAAGCGGGAGATCCACGCCCCCTCCGCCTGAGACTCACCGGGGTTCGTCCCCGGGCTGTGCACAACAGGTCGTCCTGGTGCATCTGATGGCTTCATCCGCCACGGATCGCCCCAGGACGACCTCTTGTGCTCACCCGGCGGCCAGGTCGGTGAGAGCCGAGGCCAGGTCGGTCGTCGTGCGCAGGACCGACACCGCAGACGAAGGGGGTGTCCCCGCCAGTCCGCAGGTCGGCGTGACCACGAGGTCACCCAGCGCAGTCATCGGCAGGCCGATCCGCTGCCAGGGACCGACGAGCAGGTCACGGGCGGTCCGCCAGTCACCGCTCGTCGTCGGGACGGCACCGGCCCAGAGCACGACCCCGGCCTCGACAGCCTCGGCCAGCTGCCCCCAGCGGGCCCCGTCGAGCAGGCCGGTGTCGAGCGAGATCGCGCCGGCGCCGCTCTCCCGCAAGAGCTCTACGGGGACGTCACCAGCGCAGCAGTGCACGACCGTGGTCCGCTCCCCCGCAGCGTCGAGCACCTCGCGCAGCCCGTCACGGACCTCGGCACGGTCGACGGCCCGCAACCGCCCGTAGCCGGACTGAGTGGGTAGACGTCCCTCGAGCACGGCGGGCAGACCCGGCTCGTCGATCTGGACGACGAGGTCGGCACCGGGGACGAGGCGCTGGACGTCGTCGAGGTGCGAGCGCAACCCTTCGGCGAGCGAGCTCGCGAGGTCACGCCTCGCCCCGTGGTCGGCGACGGCTCGCTCCCCTCGCGTCAGCTCGATGCTCGCCCCGAGCGTCCACGGTCCGGTGACCTGGACCTTGAGCGGCCCGGCCCATCCGTCATAGGCCTCGGCGAGCTCGTCGAGGTCCTCTCGCAGGAAGGCGGCGGCCCTCCCTTCGTCCGCGCCGGCACGATCGGCGAAGCGCCACCCGTAGGGCTGGGTCTCCACGTGCAGGCCCTCGAGCAGGGCGGCAGCGCGCCCGACCATGTCGGCGCCGACGCCCCGTGCCGGCAGCTCGGGCAGGTGCGGGATGCCGTCACCGAGCAGGTCGCGCACGGCGACGACGGCTTCGCGGGGTCGCGTGCCTGGCCACGACCCGACACCAGAGGAGGTGGTCACGCGATCACCCCGGCTCTCGCAGGTACAGCATCTTCGCCAGGACCCGTTGCACCTCTGCGAGCTCGTCGTCGGACACGACGATCTCCGGCGCGGGCCTGCGGAAGCGCCGGGCGGAGAGGGTGCGCACCTGCTCGGTGATCACCCAGCCAGAACCTGTGGTGAGCGGGATGCGGTGCAGCCACCCAGAACGCTCCACCGTTGTCAGCGGCAGCACCGAGACCAGCGCACCGCCGGTCAGTTTCAGGTGGAAGGCGGACGAGACCACCAAGGCAGGCCGGTCCTTGCCCTGCTCACGACCACGCACGGGCTCGAAGTCGCAGAACCACACCGACCCGGGCTCGATGGAGTCACGCCTCACCGCGGCGACCACTCGTCGGTGACCGGCGCATCCGCCGCAGTGAGGTCCTCGGCTTCGGCGAGGTAGTCCGCCCAGCCCTGAGGGTCGTCGGTCTGGTACCGCTCCACGGCCGCGAGCGCAGCCGCCTCCCAGTGCTCATCGAGCAGTCGCCGGATCGTCTCGTCGGCGCTCGCGCCCCCGAACTCATCCTGGGCGAGGCGCTGCACCCGCTCACGCGTCTCATCAGCCACTCGCAACATAGCTCAAGTTTACATTGACGTAGACCGCAATGTAAACGCTTACGTCACGCCGAAGCCCCGCTGATTGGAGGTATACGCGCCGGTGATTCGTCAGCGGGTTTACCTCCACCCGCAGAAGGGGAGACAGGCCCCGCGGCGCGGCCAGCGCGGGCGATGGTGCCCGACCCCACGACGCGGGTGCCGTCGTAGAGGACGATCGACTGGCCCGGAGCGGCACCGCGCACGGAAGTGTCGAGGCGGACGACCAGGCGGGCGTCGCTCCCTTCGCCCCTGACCTCGGCGAGCGCGGGGATCTCCTCGCCGTGCGCGCGGATCTGCGCGCCGAGCCGGTGGCGACCCGAGGCGGCGGGCCCGCACCACCGCACGTGGTCGGCCTCGATCTCGTCGGCCCCGAGCAGGTCGGCGGTGCCGATGAAGACGCGATTGGTCTCGGCCTCGACCCTCGTCACGTAGCGCGGCTGGCCGTCCAGGTCCGAGCGGTCCAGCCCGAGCCCGCGCCGCTGACCGACGGTGAACCCGTAGGCGCCGTGGTGCCCGCCGACGACCTCGCCGGAGCCCTCGTCGACGATCTCGCCCTCCTGCTCACCGAGGCGCCGGGTCAGCCAGCCGCGGGTGTCGCCGTCGGAGATGAAGCAGATGTCGTGGGAGTCGGGCTTCTTGGCCACGGCGAAGCCGCGCTCGGCGGCCTCCTCGCGGATCTGCGGCTTGGTCGTGTCACCGAGGGGGAAGAAGGCGCGCGCCAGCTGCTCCTCGTCGAGGACGCCGAGCACATAGGACTGGTCCTTGGCCATGTCGACGGCCCGGTGCAGCTCCCGCCCGTGCGGCCCGTCGACGATCTGGGCGTAGTGGCCGGTCGCGACCGCGTCGAAGCCGAGCGCGAGCGCCTTGTCGAGCAGGGCGGCGAACTTGATCTTCTCGTTGCACCGCAGGCAGGGGTTGGGGGTGCGACCGGCCTGGTACTCGGCGACGAAGTCCTCGACGACGTCCCGGGCGAAGGGGGTGGCCATGTCCCACACGTAGAAGGGGATGCCGAGCCGGTCAGCGACGCGTCGGGCATCGCCGGCGTCCTCGATCGTGCAGCAGCCGCGTGCGCCCTCACGCAGGGTCTTGGCGTTCTTGGCCAGGGCGAGGTGCACGCCCACGACCTCATGGCCGGCCTCGATCATCCGGGAGGCGGCGACAGCGGAGTCGACGCCCCCGCTCATGGCAGCGACGACGCGCATCAGGCGGCCCCGCTGGCCCGTCGGGCTCGGGTGACGGCCTCGGGGAGGGCGGCGAGGACGGCGTCGACGTCGTCCTGCGTGGAGGTCCAGCCGAAGGACACGCGAAGGGAGCCCCTCGCCTCCTCCTCGGACCGGCCCATGGCGAGGACGACGTGGGAGGGCTGCGGGATCCCCGCCTGGCACGCGGAGCCGGTGGAGACGGCGACGTCGGCAGCGTCGAGCAGGTAGAGCATCGAGTCGCCCTCGCAGCCCGGGATGGTGATGTGGGCATTGCCCGGGAGGCGGGTCGTGATGTCGCCGGCCTCCCAGCAGCCGGTCACGCGGATGCCCAGGTCGAGGGTCTGGGTGCCGACGAGGAATCGGTCGCGCAGGGCCCCGACGCGCTCGGCCTCGGCCTCGCGGTGCTCGACGGCCTCGGTGAGCGCGACGGCGAAGGCGCGGATCGCCGGGGTGTCGAGGGTGCCGGAGCGGATGCCGCGCTCCTGCCCGCCGCCGTGGCTCAGGGCGACGAGCCGCGCGTCACGCTTGGCCACCAGCGCACCGATGCCGATCGGTCCGCCGAGCTTGTGCGCGCTGACACTCATCAGGTCGACCCCGCTCGCGGCGAAGTCCACGGGCAGGTGACCGGCCGCCTGGACCGCGTCGGTGTGGAAGGCGAGCCCGTGCTCGTGGGCGATCGCCGCCATCGACGCGACGTCCTGGACGGTCCCGACCTCGTTGTTGGCCCACATGACCGAGACGACACCGACATCGTCGGGGCCCTCCTCGATCGCCGTGCGCACCGCGTCGGGGTGGACGGTGCCGCACTCCCCCGGTGGGACAAAGGTCGCCCGCGCGCCCTCGTGCTCGACCGCGTGGTCGACGACGTCGAGGACGGCGTGGTGCTCGACGCCGCTGACGACGATGCGGGAGCGCCGGGGGTCGGCCGCCCGCGCGGCCCGCAGGCTGCCGGTGATGGCGAGGTTGTCGGACTCGGTGCCGCCGGAGGTGAAGACGATCTCGCTCGGCCGGGCTCCCAGCGCGGCGGCGATCCGCTCGCGCGACTCCTCGACGACGCGACGGGCGTCGCGACCCGGGCCGTGCAGGCTGGACGCGTTGCCGGTGATGCCGAGTTGCTCGACCATCGCCTCCCGGGCGGCGGGGGTCATCGGCGTGGTCGCCGCGTGGTCGAGGTAGGTGGTCATCACAGAGAGTCTACGGATGGGCGAAGGGGGATATTCCCCCCTTCGCCATGGTCCCGGCACCAAGACCGCTGCCGGGAGCACCGAGGAGGGTGCCGAGCGCGAGGACGGTGCTCGCGCTGACGATGTTGGCCGTGGATCGAAGAAGGAGCGCGACCCAGAGGTCGCGCTCCTTCTTCGCATCGTGCGGCTGGTGTCAGTTGACCGACACGTGCACGTGGTCGTAGTGGTTCTGCGTCGCACTACCGCGGTCCGACATCATCTTGGAGCTCCCGTTGGGGAACCAGATGCGCTGCTGCCAGATGATGTACTTGATGTTGAGGCTGCCGGCGTTCTGCTGCAGCCAGGAGTTGACCTGGTTGCCGCGGGCACCGGTGACCATGATGTCGACGGCATTGCCGCTGCCGTGGTCGCCCGGGTCGCCGGCGCGGAAGCCACCGATGTTGGTCATGTCGGGGAACTGCGTGCGTACGGCGGAGTAGACCCGCTGCGCGTTGGGGCCCAGGCCGAGCGCCGCACCCTGCGAGGCGTAGTTGCTGGTGTTGACCGAGCTGCTCGGCGCCTGCGTCGGCTCCGGGTCGCTGCCGTCAGCGCTCTCGGGCTGGACGCTCTGACGCTGCGAGCTGCGCGAGGTCTGCTCGGGCGCCTGGTCCTCGCTCGTCTGCGGGGCCGCGGTCGTGTCCGTCGTGTCCTCGGGCTGCTCGACCGGCTTGAGCTTCGGCTTGAGCTTCGGCTTGGGCTTCGGCTTGGGCGTGGGCTTCACGACCGGGTCGAGAGCCAGGGCCCCGGCCGTGTCGTGCACGTCCTTGGCCGTGTCCCCTGTGGGGGCGGTGACGGCCACGGCGGCACGCGAGGTCGAGCGCGATGCGGCGGGGTCGCCCCCACGCTCGCCCAGGAGCTCGGTGACCGTGGCGCTGTCTGCACTGATCGAGGCGAGGTCCGTCGAGGACGTGGTGTCCGCGGCCGAGCTCGGTGCGATGACGAAGGCACCGGACCCCAGGACGATGCCGACACCGGCGACGGTCTTGACCGCGGCGCGGGCGCCGTGGGCGCCGACCGACGAGGGCAGGCCACCCAAGCGGGCGAGCGGGCTGCGACGGCTGGAGCCGTGGCGGCTGACATAGCGGGACGTGCTCACGCGAGACCTCAAAGCGTTGAAAACAGGGACTGGCCTCACGGCCACGCACACCATAGCGAGTTCTTCATGCCAAAGTCACGTTTTGGTAAAGGGGCCATGGGGAGATCTCGCACACGTGGTCGGTGGCCGCACGGCCGAGGACACGCCGAAGGGGAGGTCGGCACCCGACGGTGCCGACCTCCCCTTCGTCAGGAAGAACCGAGGGTCACTTGCCCTTGACGGTCTCCGTGGCCTGCGGCAGGACGGTGAAGAGGTCACCGACGACTCCGAAGTCGACGAGCTCGAAGATCGGGGCCTCCTCGTCCTTGTTGATCGCGACGATCGTCTTGGACGTCTGCATGCCGGCGCGGTGCTGGATCGCACCGGAGATGCCCGCGGCCACGTACAGCTGCGGGGAGACCTGCTTGCCGGTCTGCCCGACCTGCGAGCTGTGCGGGTACCAACCAGCGTCCACCGCGGCGCGCGAGGCACCGACAGCGGCACCGAGGGAGTCCGCGAAGGCCTCGACCGGGCTGAAGTCGCCACCGGTGCCACGGCCACCGGAGACGACGATGGCCGCCTCGGTGAGCTCGGGACGACCAGAGGCCTTCTTCGGCTCGGACGCGGTGATCTTGGCCGTCTTGGCGCCGTCGGAGAAGCTCACGGAGAGCTCCTCGAAGGCACCGGCGCCGTTGGCCTGCTCCGGCGCGGCGGAGTTGGGCTTGACGCAGATGATCGGCGTGCCCTTGGAGACCTTCGCCTCGACGCTGTAGCTGCCGGCGAAGACCGACTGGGTGGTGACCGGACCGGCCTGGACGTCGACGACATCGGTCAGCAGACCCGACTCCGTCTTGACGGCCAGACGCGCACCGATCTCCTTGCCGGCAGCGTTGCTCGGGATGAGCACCGCAGCGGGCTGCTTCTCCGCGACCAGCTGCGCGAGGACCTCGGCCTGGGGGGCGACGAGGTGCTCGAGAGCGGCCGGGTCGGAGACGGCGTAGATCTTGTCGGCGCCGTAGCGCGCGAGCAGGTCCTTCGCGGTCTCGGCACCGGGGCCGATGAAGACGGCAGACGGCTCACCCAGACGACGGGCGATGGTCAACATCTCCGCGGCGGGCTTCTTCACCTCACCGTTTGCGTGGTCGATGAGGACGAGGACTTCAGCCATGTTGTTGCTCCTTGATGTCCGGAGTCGTCGCTCAGACGAACTTGTTGGTGGTCAGGAACTCGGCGAGCTTGGTGCCGCCGTCACCCTCGTCGGTGACGATCGTGCCCTGCTCGCGCGGAGGACGCTTGGTGGTCGCCACGACGGCGGTCGCCGCATTGGCGAGACCGACCTGGCCGGCGTCGACGCCGAGGTCAGCGAGGGTCCACTCCTCGACCGGCTTCTTCTTGGCGGCCATGATCCCCTTGAAGGAGGGGTAGCGCGGCTCGTTGATCTGGTCGGTGACCGAGATCAGCGCCGGGAGGGAGGCCTGGATGGTCTCGCTCGCGGTGTCGCCGTCACGGCGCATCGTGGCGACGCCACCCTCGACGGACAGCTCGGAGGCGTAGGTGACCTGAGGCAGGCCGAGGCGCTCGGCGAGCATCGCCGGGACGACACCCATGGTGCCGTCGGTGGATGCCATACCCGTGAGGACGATGTCCGGGGTACCGATCTTCTTGATGGCCTCGGCGAGGACGAGCGAGGTCGCGAGGGCGTCAGAGCCGGCAATCGCGTCGTCGCAGATGTGCACGCCCTTGTCGGCACCCATCTGGAGCGACTTCTTGACGGCCTCGGCGGCGCCGGCGGGGCCGATGGTCAACACAGTGACCTCGCCCTCTCCGGCCTCGACGATCTGGAGGGCCTGCTCGACGGCGTACTCGTCGAGCTCGGACAACAGACCATCCACACCTTCACGGTCGGTGGTGTTGTCCTCGTTGAATCCGCGGTCGGACTGTGCGTCCGGAACGTGCTTCACGCAGACGACGATATTCATCGGTGAATCGTCCTCTTCCTGGGTGAGGGGGCTGGGTACCGGGCGATCCTCTCAGCAGACGTGCGTCGTGAGCACGAACTGTGGGGAGGGTCCCAGTCCGCTCACGCTATCCACCCGGGTGGTGGACCACCAAGGCGGCCGGGGGTGCCCTTCGCCACATGCATCACTCGGCGGCGTTGACGAGGACGTGGAAGGACGGCTCCTCGTAGGGATGCGCCGCGCGAAGCTCCTTGACCACCACCGCGCGTCGCGACCTGGGGAAGGTGACCTCCACCCGGTCCTCGACGACGCGCTCGAGCTCACCGACGGTGCCGATGGTGGGATGGGCTGCACCCACTGGGCGAAACCTCCCTTCGCCTCGCTGCACGAAGGCGCACTCGCGGTACTCCCCCACGGCACCGGCCCCGACGGCGAAGAGCGCCTGGAGGACCTCCTCGGTGTGCGTGGCCGGGATGTGCGCCACGAGGACGTCGAGGGCCTCCCGCTCGCTCACGTCACCACCCCGCCGGCAGGTCGAGCTCGCTCTCGGTGACCGCGACGGGCTGGCGGTGCTTGAGCACCTTGGCCGGCACCCCACCGAGGACGACGAAGGGGGGATGGCTCCCCCTCACGACGGCGCCGGCACCGACGACCGAGTGCGCGCCGATGTCGGTGCCGCGCGTGATGACGCACTTGGTCGCCACCCACACGTCGTCGCCGAGGCGCACGGGCGACTTGACGATGCCCTGGTCCTTGATCGGCACCTCCAGGTCGGTGGTGACGTGGTCGAAGTCGCACACGTAGACGTCGTCGGCGAAGAGGCAGGCCTCGCCCACCTCGATGTCGAGCCAGGTGTTGAAGGTGTTGCGGATGCCGATGATGGTCTTTGCGCCGATCCGCAGCGTGCCCTCGTGGGCCCGCAGCGCGGACCCGCCGCCGATGTGCGTGTAGGCGCCGACGATGAGGCGGCCAGTGCCCGGGGTGACCTGGAACTGCACGCCCGGCCCGATGAAGCAGGGCCCCTCGAAGACCAGTCCGGGTGTGGTGGCGCGGGCCCGGACCATCCGCAGGTAGCCCAGGACGTGGTGGTGGCTCCAGGCCCGGTTGGCGATGACCCACCGGGTCCAGTGCCACCACGTGAAGCGGGAGGCGGCCATCAGCGCGAGCACCTCACCGAAGGGGCTTGGTGCCCGTGACGCCGACGTTGTAGAAGAACTTCTGCGGCACGACGCGGCCGAGGACGGCGTCGACCCTCATCAGACGCTTCCACGTCGTGTAGGCGAAGCTCGCCCAGCCGAAGCCGAGGGCGTCCTCGGCGACCGCGTACTCGAAGGTGCGGATCGGCCAGCCGGCGACGGCGGAGAGCAGCTCCTCGGTCGCCGTGCCGACATCGGCGGCGCCAGCGTGACGAGCGATCGCGGCGAGCTCCCGGGGGTCGAAGGTGTGCAGGTCGACGACCGCCTCGAGCGCCGCGGCCCGCGAGGACTCGTCGAGATCGGCCTGCGCGCGCGCCCACTTCGTGCGGAAGGGGGGCAGCTGGCTGACCCGGGTGGCCGTCTCCCACGTGGCGCGAGAGATCAGCCGCGCGTACCGGTGCCCGATCGTCGTCGGCTCACCGGCGATGACGAAGCGGCCGCCCGGCTTGAGCACCCGCACGACCTCGCGCAGGGCGCCCTCGACATCGGGGATGTGGTGGATGACCGCGTGCCCGACGACGAGGTCGAAGCTGTCGTCCTCGTAGGGCAGCGCCTCGGCGTCAGCGACCCGACCGTCGATCTCGAAGCCGAGCCGGCGAGCATTCTCCTTCGCCGCCTCGACCATGCCCGGGGACAGGTCGCTCACGTGGACCTCGTCGACGAGGCCGGCCAGCTTGAGGTTGAGCGAGAAGAAGCCGGTCCCGGCGCCGAGCTCGAGGGTCCTGCCGTACGGGAGCGACTCGCCGGGCCGGCGCGTGGACTCCAGCACCCGCAGGAAGCGGTCGCGCACGACGGTGGTGCAGCGGTCGTCGAAGCTGATCGCCCACTTCTCGTCGTAGGTCTGCGCCTCCCAGTCGTGGTAGAGCACCTGGGCGAGCTTGTTGTCCGCCCAGGCCTGCTCGACCTCCTCAGCGCTCGCGACGCCAGTCGTGACCATCAGAGGCCCTCGAAGGTGGCCTTGCCGGGACCGTTGTCGACGAAGCTGCGCATGCCGGACTTCTGGTCCCGGGTCGCGAAGAGCGCGGAGAACAGCTGCGCCTCGATCTCCAGACCCGTACCCAGGTCGGTCTCCAGACCCTTGTCGACGGCCTCCTTGGCCGCACGCAGCGCCTGGGTCGGGCCGGTGACGAAGGGAGCGACCATCGCCTGGGCGGTGGCCAGCACCTCGGCGGCCGGGACGACCCGGTCGGCGAGACCGATGGCCAGCGCCTCCTGCGCGTCGACGAAACGACCGGTGAAGATGATGTCCTTCGCCTTGGCCGGGCCGACGAGGCGCGGCAGCCGCTGGGTGCCGCCGGCACCGGGGATGATGCCGAGCGCGATCTCGGGCTGGCCGAGCTTGGCGTTGTCGGCGACGACACGGAAGTCGCAGCACAGCGCCGTCTCGAGCCCGCCGCCGAGCGCGAAGCCGGTGATCGCGGCGACGGTCGGCTTGGGGATCGCGGCGAGCGCGCGGGTGAACTTCTGGAGCAGGCGCACGTGAGCGGCCATGTCGGTGTACGACATCTCCGCCATCTCCTTGACGTCGGCGCCGGCGGCGAAAACTCGCTCGCCGCCCCAGACGATGACGGCCTTGACGTCATCGCGGTCGGTGGCCTCCTGGGCCACGTCGACGAGGCGACGCTGCATGTCGGCGTCGAGCGCGTTCATCTTCGGGCGGTCGAGGATGATCGTGCCGATGCCGTCGGCGACCTCGAGACGGACGATCTCGCTCATGCCTGCGGCTCCGCGTCAGGGGTGGCCTCGTCGGGCCCGCCCTGCGCGTCGGGGTCCTGCCCGGTGGCACGCTGGTGCCACAGCTGCACGCCCTGCAGGACGAGCGGGAGGGCCAGGCCGAGCAGGCCGCGCACGTCCGCACCACGCGGGAGGATGTGCTCGCTGGTCACGAGGAGGGTGTCGCCGGCAACCGCGGCCTTGACGAGGTTGAAGGCGACGTTGAGGTCGTTGCTGACCTGCAGGCGCTCCATCGGGTCGGTGGGCACCGGGTCCTCGAGGGCCCACTGGCCGAAGACGCGCAGGACATTGGACTCGTCGTCCTGGCAGCGGACGAACATCTGCTGCTCGGAGAAGAGGACGGCCACGTCCCCTTCGTCGTCGACGGTGGGCTCGAGGCCGAGCTCGCGCAGGGCCTCCTGCACCCGGTCGGTCAGGGGGGTCTCGGGTTCGGGCTGTGCACCACCGTTGGTGGGAGTGGGGCCAAAGTTCGGGAGGGCGGTCGGATCACTCATGCCCTCAACGTACCGACTGCCTACGCTGTGAGCCATGTCGACCACCTCAGCGCAGGCGCTCCCCCACCTCCCGTCCCCCGGTGTCCACCCCGTCGACGGTGGCGTCGAGGTCGCGATCCACGCTGCGGCGGCCAGCGCCGTGTGGCTGTGCATCGTCGACGACGAAGGCGATGTCCTGAGGCGCGACGCAGGAGCCTCGAAGGGGGGCGAGACCCGCGTGGCACTGCCTGCCGCCGAGGACGGGTGGTGGGCCGGCTTCGTCGCGGACGTGCACCCGGGCACGCGCTACGGGCTGCGGGCCGACGGGCCGTGGGACCCCGCTGCGGGCCAGCGGTACAACCCCGCGAAGCTGCTCCTCGACCCGTGGGCACGCGCCGTCGAGGGCGACCTCACCTACGACCCGGCCGTCTACGGGCACGTGGTCGACGAGTCCGGCGAGGGCGACCCGTCGGTGCGCTCCGAGCTGGACTCCGCCCCCTTCGTCCCGCGGTGCGTGGTGCTGGACACCGCCTTTGACTGGGGCGAGGACGCGCCGCCGGCCCACCCTCGTGACGAGCGGATCGTCTACGAGGTCCACGTGCGCGAGATGACGATGCGACTGCCCGGGGTGCCCGAGCACCTGCGCGGCACCTATGCGGGCCTGTGCCACCCGGTGACGATCGAGCACCTCAAGGCACTGGGCGTGACGACGCTCGAGCTGCTGCCGGTCCACGCCTACGCCGACGAGCCGCACCTCGTGGGGCGGGGCCTGACCAACCACTGGGGCTACAACACGCTCGGCTTCTTCGCCCCCCACGCGCACTACGCGAGCAACCAGGACCCGCACGAGGTGCTGCGCGAGTTCAAGGGCATGGTCAAGCTGCTGCACGCCGCCGGCATCGAGGTGCTGCTCGACGTCGTCTACAACCACACCGCCGAGCAGAGCATCGGCGGCGCCACCCTCTCGTGGCGGGGTCTCGGCGCGCCGACCTGGTACCGGCTGGACGAGCAGGGCGACGACGTCGACGTGACCGGATGCGGCAACACCCTCGACCTCACCGACCCGGTCGTCATCGAGATGGTCCTGGACTCGTTGCGCTACTGGGTGAGCGAGTGCCATGTCGACGGGTTCCGCTACGACCTGGCCGTGGCGCTGGGGCGCGGCGAGGACCTCGGCTACGAGGCCGACCACCCCTTCCTCGTGGCGGTGCTGGAGGACCCGGTCCTGTCGCAGGTGCTGCACATCGCCGAGCCGTGGGACCTGGGACCGGACGGCTGGCGGACCGGCCAGTTCCCCGGGGCGTGGGCGGAGTGGAACGACCGTTTCCGCGACGCCGCGCGTGACTTCTGGCTGGCCGACGCCGGGGCTCTGTCGCGCGGGGAGGTCGGTGGTGACGGCGTGCGTGAGATCGCCACCCGGCTCGTCGGCAGCCGAGACCTCTTCGGCGAGCGCACCCCCCTGTCCTCGGTGGGCTTCGTCACCGCGCACGACGGGTTCACCATGGCCGACCTGGTGGCGTACGACGAGAAGCACAACGAGGCCAACGGCGAGGACAACCGCGACGGCAACGACCACAACCGCTCGTGGAACCACGGCGCGGAGGGCCCGACCGACGACGCGGTGATCCAGCTCGCGCGGCGACGCTCGGTGCGCAACCTGCTCGGCACGCTGCTGCTGTCGTCCGGGATCCCGATGATCGCCTCGGGCGACGAGATCGGCCGGACGACCGACGGCAACAACAACCCGTACTGCCAGGACAACGAGATGACCTGGCTGGACTGGGAGCTCGACCGGGCGCAGGAGGACCTGCGGGCGACGGTCGCGCACCTGAGCGCCCTGCGCCGCGAGGTCCCGGTGCTGCGCGACCACGACGAGTCGGTGATCGGCTGGTACGACGAGACCGGCGAGCCGATGAGCGACGAGACCTGGGGTCAGGATGATCGGCGCACGCTCCAACTGCACCTGGCCGGCGAACCCTCGGCGCTGCTGGTCGTGCACGGCGGCCTCGGCCTCGTCGACGTGACCCTCCCTGACGTCGGGCCGCTGCGCCTGCGCTGGGACAGTGCCTGGGAGTGCCCGGCCGAGCCGGAGTCAGCCGCGGGCGAGCGTGGCGTCGAAACCCTCACCCCCCTCAGCCTGCGCCTCTACACGAGCTGACCGCGCCCCTGCCGTTGCTCCGTACTCTGAACCACGCCCAGAGTGCCCAGCAGCAGCGGCTTGGGCAACGGGCTCCAGGTCAGCAGTGCCAGCGACGCGCAGGTACGGCGATAGCGGGAGGCGGGAGCGGGCGTGGCGCGACTCAACGAAAAGTCCGGACCTCCTCCACACCGAGACCGGTCGCGACGAGGAGTCCTGCCTTCCCCAGTGCCGCCCTTGTTACCTGCGGGTACGACACCCACCTGTCAAGAATGAGCGCGCCCGACTCCCGGAATTCCGGGGTTCCACACCCGCAGCTCGGCACAAGTGCACGTCGTACCCGCAAGTAGCCGAGCGGGGGACGGGAGCGAGGGACGGGAGCGAGGCTGGCGCGCATCAAGGAAAAGTCCGGACCATCTCCTCGTCGTGAGGCGAAGGGAGAGCAGTCCGGACTTTTCCAGCGCGCCACCCCGCTCGCCGCCGCCCGCGTACTCAAGCCCGCCGAGCGGGTCGTGGCTCGCGCGGGTCGTGCGGGCCGCGGGTCGTGCGGGTCGTGCGGAGCAGGAGCTCAGGCGTTGGCCACCAGCCCGAGTGACGCGGGGAAGGCCATCAGCTCGTGCTTGGGCAGCACCCGCACGGTCCAGCCGAACTGGCCGGTGCGCTCGATGGGGACCTGCCCGCCGAACTTGGCCTTGCCGTCCTCGTAGCCCTCGACGAAGGACAGCGAGGTCGCGTCCCACTCGACGAGGTCGTCGGTGCCCAGGGCCACGCGCCCGGCGACGACCTGGACGTCGACCTCGTCCGGGGCGAGTCCGTCGAGGGCGACATAGGCGTCGACGCTGAGCGACTCCCCGACGATCGGGCTGTCGGAGACGCCGGAGCCTTCGACGTGGTCGACGTGCACGGACGGCCAGCCGGCGCGAGCGCGGGCCTTGTAGTCCGCGAGC
>JAKDKQ010000231.1 GCA_030453295.1 Janibacter sp. | reverse complement strand
TTCCACCCGGGGGTTTTTTGGTGGGCGGGGGCTTGGGTTTTGCGTTGGTGGGGGTGGGGTTATAGGGCGACCCGGACCTGCAGCACGGCAAGAGAGCGGCCGAGCTGCGTAATGACATCGCGCAGCTCGGCACTCACGGGTGGGTGACTCAGCCGTTGGCCTTGGCGTAGGCGTCGCGCACCTTCTGGCTGATGCGCCCGCGGTCGGAGACGTCGTGGCCGTTGCTGCGGGCCCACTCACGGATCTTGCTCAGCTCGCCGCTGCTGGAGCGGGCGCTCGACGCGGTGCCGGTGCTCTTGCGTCCGGAGACCCGACGACCAGCGCCGACATATCCGGCGAGGGAGTCGCGCAGGGCGGCGGCATTCTTGTCGTTGAGGTCGATCTCGTAGGTCACACCATCAAGACCGAAGGTGACGGTCTCGGTGGCGTCGCCACCGTCGAGGTCGTCCTCGAGGATGATCTGGACTCGCTGCGCCATGTGAATTCCAATCGTGGGATGAATGATCGGAACCCACAATAGTCATGAACTCGCAGAATCTCCTGAGTTATCCCCAGAAGCGTCCTCGGAATCGGCCTTTGTGTGATCTGCATTCCACTTCGCAAGCGCCTTTCGCTCACTGCGGTCTGCCTCGATCATGTATCGGATGATCCAGTAGAAGAGGAATGCGACACCGACCGTGGGCAGCAATGCCGCCGCATAACCCCAGTACTCATTGATGAGGTCCACGTCAGGCCTCGGGCTTCAGGTGCGGAAAGAGAATGGTCTCTCGGATACCTGCACCGGTGAAGAGCATGATGAGCCGGTCGATCCCCAGGCCCAGCCCGCCCATGGGCGGCGCGCCGAACTCCAGGGCCCGCAAGAAGTCCTCGTCCAGCTGCATCGCCTCGTCGTCACCCGCGGCCGCACGTCGCGACTGGTCCTCGAGGACCTCTCGCTGGATGACCGGGTCGATGAGCTCGGAGAAGGCGGTACCACGCTCGACGCCGCCGATGAAGAGGTCCCAGGCCTCGATCTGACCGGGCTTGTCACGGTGGGGACGGGCCAAGGGCTGGGCGATGGCCGGATAGTCGCAGATGAAGGTCGGCTGCACGCAGGTCGGCTCGACGAGCTCGGCGACCAGCTCCATGGCGGCCTTGCCGGCATCCCATGCAGGATCGAGCTGGACCCCCTTCGCGTCGGCGATCTCTCGCAACCGCTCCAGCGGAGTGTCGACATCGACACTCTCACCGACGGCTTCGCTCAACCCGTCATAAAAGGAGAGCCAGCGCCATTCGCCACCCAGGTCGACCTCACCGGCAGCCGTGCTCACGATCTGGGTGCCGGCGACCTCGGCCGCGGCCAGGTGCAATTCCTTGATGAGCTCGGCCATCGTGAACTGGTCACCCCACGCCTCATAGACCTCGAGCGAGGTGAATTCCGGCGAATGGGTCGAGTCGACGCCTTCGTTACGGAAAAGGCGGCCCATCTCGTAGACCTTGTCGACACCGCCGACAACGGCCTTCTTCAGCGGCAGTTCCAACGCGATGCGCAGCGACATCTTCTGGTCGAACGCATTCATGTGGGTGTCAAAGGGACGCGCTGCGGCCCCACCGTGCACCAGCTGCAGAACCGGCGTCTCGATCTCGATGAAGGAGCGCTCGTGCAAGGTCTCGCGGATGGCGCGCACGATCCCGGCGCGCAGGCGCACCATGTCGCGCGCCTCCTGACGCACGACGAGGTCGGCGTAGCGCTGACGGACGCGGGCCTCCTCCGACAGGTCCTTGTGGAGGACGGGCAGCGGACGCAGCGCCTTGGAGGCCATCGTCCAGGACGTCGCCATGACGGAGAGCTCACCGCGACGGGAGCGGATGACCCGACCGGTGACCGCGACGTGGTCCCCGAGGTCGACATCGGCCTTCCACGCGGCCAGGGAGTCCTCGCCGACCTCGGCGAGCGAGAGCATCACCTGCAGTCGGGTCCCGATGCCCTCCTGCAACGCGGCGAAGGCCAGCTTGCCGGTGTTGCGCACGAACATCACCCGGCCCGCGACGGTGACGACGTCCTGGGTCTCCTCGCCCGTCTCGAGCTGCTGCCAGCCGTCGTTGACCTGCTCGAGGGAGTGGGTGCGGCCCACCGTGACCGGGTAGGCCTGCTTGCCGTCGGCGAGCAGGCGGTCGCGCTTGGCGCGACGGAAGCGCATCTGCTCGGGCAGCTCGTCGTCGGCAGGGTGGTCGATGGGGGTGTCACTCACGGGACACCACGATATCCGCGAGCCTCGCCGACCCCGAATCCGCACGCTGTCGCGCTCACCACGGGCGGTCCGACATCGTCTCCACCGCCTCCGGCGCTGACTCACCTGGTGCATCACGATCCAGCACATGAGTCACGACCGGAGGCGCCCGGGCGGGTCGTCGCGCCTCGCTCAGTCCCTCGGTCGCACGACCTGCCAGGCCGCCAACCCCGCGCACGCAAGCAGGGCGAGCGGCCCCTGGGCGAGCACATCCCCGATGAGCACGACCGCGGCTCCCACGAGCACCAGATCCGGACCGAGCACGAGTCGCCGGACGAGCCCGATGTGCACGGCCCCACCCGGGGTGGCCAGCGCGGGCCCGAGCTCCGGCGGAGGGTCGCAGGCGCGCATCGCCCCGGCCATCGCGGCGAGGGCGAAACCGAACGGGGCCCACCAGGACAGGCCGAGAGCCCCCACGGCGAGGGTCGCCCCCAGGACCGCCATGACGAAGGGGGGCACCGCCAGGACCGCAGCCACGGCAGCCGGGTGAGCGGGCAGGGCACGACGCAGGCCCGGCGTGGTGAGCCACGTGGACAGGCCACCTGCGCCCGTGCGGGCGACGGCGAAGACGGCGAGTGCAGCGAGCACTGCCCCGGCGAGGCGCCCGAGGAGGAGACCGACGACGAGCGCCGCCGCGCAGACGAGCAGGGTGGTGGCGACCTGCCGGGAGCGGCGGGCGAGTGCGTGGACCTCGTGCCGCAGGATGCTCGGCAGGGCACCGCCGGCACCGGAGCGGCTCGCGTACCTCCCCCGTCGGGCGAGGCGGCGACGCGCCGCCAGCACCTCCAGGGCCACCGTGTCGAGCATGAGCGTCGTGGCCGTCACCGCCTGGACCACCTGCCCGGCTCGGGCCAGCTCGTCATCAGGCACGGTCCGAGCGGCCTGCGCCACCCCGAAGGAGCCCCCCTGCCGACGCAGGGTGATGGGTGTGAGGAGGAGGCACACGAGCAGGCCGATGACCGCACACGCGACGACGGAGACGACCGGTGCCGCCACCAGTCCCGACCCGCTGGCCAGGGCGAACCCCACGAGGACACCCCACGAGGCTCCGGCCACCGCCGCGACGAGCAGCACCCGCAGGACCCGGCCGCGCAGCAGGAGCCCTCGGTCCGCGGGCGTGGACAGCAGCCAGCTCGCCTGCCCCGGGTCCGCGGACACCGGCCCGACCGCCCGAAGTCCGAGCACGGCCGCGTGGAGTCCGAGCGCCGCTGCGGCGAGCGCCACCACGTCATGGCCGCCTGCGCCGAGGCACACGGCGGTGTCGCAGTCGGGGCGCAGGATGGCCGGCCCGGTGGCGGCGAAGAGCATGGTCAGCAGTGTCGCGGCGATGAAGAGGCCCACGTACCAGTCCTGGAGGACCTGCAGCGGACTGGGTGCGTGCGTCGCCCGTCGACGGGCGCGCACCACCTCGCGGGCTGCCTGCCGGTCGCCGACGAGCGAGTCTCCGCTCACCTCAGACATCACCCTCGAGGGTCACGATGCGGGCTCCGCTGCGCCGCACCACCTCCGGGTCGTGGCAGGCCATGAGGACGGCTCGGCCAGAAGCGGCGTGGCTGGCGAGCCAGTCACCGAGCCAGGCACGCCCCGTGTCGTCGAGGCGCTGCTCCGGCTCGTCGGCGCGGAGCAGCGCCCCCGGCCGCCCCATGGCCGTCGCGCGCGCGAAGCGCTGCGCCGGGCCGGCCGCCAGGG
>JAKDKQ010000230.1 GCA_030453295.1 Janibacter sp. | reverse complement strand
GCGAGCCTCGACGTCATCGGGCACGAGCTGGCCCACGGGGTCACCGAGCACACCGCCGCACTCGTCTACCGCGGTCAGTCCGGTGCGCTCAACGAGCACGTCTCCGATGTCTTCGGCGTCCTCGTCAAGCAGCGCCATCTGGGCCAGTCGGCGGACGAGGCCGACTGGCTCATCGGCGCCGAGCTGCTCACCGCCTCGGTCCAGGGGCAGGCGCTGCGCTCCATGGCGGCACCCGGAACCGCCTACGACGATCCGCGCATGGGCAAGGATCCCCAGCCTGCGCACATGGACGACTTCGTGCGCACGAGCGAGGACAACGGCGGGGTGCACATCAACTCGGGCATCCCCAACAAGGCCTTCCATCTGGCCGCCACCGCCATCGGTGGCCCGGCGTGGGAGGCACCCGGCCTCATCTGGCGCGATGTGCTTACGGGGGAGATCGCGCCCGACTGCGACTTCGCGACCTTCGCGGCGCTCACGGTGTCGGCGGCGCAGGCCCGCTTCGGTGGTGACTCGACGCAGGCCCAGGCCGTGGCGGACGCGTGGCAGCAGGTGGGCGTCATCGCGGGCGAAGGGGGGAGCGCCCCCGCCGACGAGGCTCCCGCGGACGAGAGTGCGCTGCTGCGCCTCAGTCGCTCGGGTGGCGTTGCCGGGCTCACCAGGTCGCGTGAGCTGAGCCTGGGAGAGCTGCCGGCGCCGGATGCCCGTGCCTTCCGTTCGCTCATCGAGGGCCCGCAGCTGCCTCGTCTGGCTGCGGAGGAGTCGTCCCGCCCCGACGCCTTGTGCTACGGACTGCGGTGCGAGCGCCCGGTGCTCGACGTGCAGGTCGCCGAGAGCGTCCTCCCGCGGGCGACCCGCGACCTCTTCGAGCGGACACTGCGCGGGGAGGTCTGATCGGCCCCCGCCGCTAGGCTTCCCGCGTGAGTCCAACACCCACCGTCGTCGTCCTCAACGGACCCAACCTCAACCTGCTCGGCGAGCGCGAGCCCGATGTCTACGGCCACGAGACGCTGGCCGATGTCGAGGCTCTGTGTCGCGCACGCACGGATGAGCTCGGGTGGCAGCTCGACTTCCGCCAGACCAACCACGAGGGCGTCATGATCGACGCGATCCACGAGGTGCGCTCGAGTGCTCTCGGACTCATCGTCAACGCCGGCGGATGGACGCACACCTCGGTCGCAATCCGCGATGCGCTGGCGGCCGTGCAGGCGCCCGTGATCGAGGTGCACATCTCGGATGTCCATGCGAGAGAGGCCTTTCGGCACTTCTCGTACATCACGGACGTGTCAGCCGCGGTCATCGTCGGGCATGGGGTCCGCGGGTATGTCGAGGCGATCGACGAGGTCGGCGAGCGGGTCCGCCAGAGCTGACCTGAGGGCGATGGTGGATCGCGACCACGCCACGACGCGCGATTGCTGGTAGCGTCGCTCACGTAGTTGCAGTACAGAACTCTCGCACGATGCATTTGGGCGCGGCCGCCAGCCGAGCCCACAGTATTACCAGAGGCGTGTTCCTCTGCCGAGGGGAGCTTTGCAGCTTGCACAAGGTACCGCGACCTGCGGGACCGGATTGTTCAACAGGAAAGAAGTTTCACCTCATGGCACAGGGCACCGTTAAGTGGTTCAACGCTGAGAAGGGCTTTGGCTTCATCGCCCAGGACGGCGGAGGCCCCGACGTGTTCGTTCACTACTCCGCAATCGACACGACCGGCTACCGGTCGCTCGACGAGGCGCAGCGCGTCGAGTTCGAGATCACCCAGGGCCCCAAGGGCCCGCAGGCCGAGAGCGTCCGTCCCGTCTGAGACGACGCACTCACCTGATGCGGTGACTCCACCGCTTCGCACGAAGGCCCCCACCACACGGTGGGGGCCTTCGTCATGCGGTCAGGTTCTTCGCAGAGCATGGCGTTAGGGTGTCCTCCCGATGACTGACACGGGCCCCCACGAGCACGAGACACGCGCGCACCGGCGCTTCGCCTCTCGGTCTGGCACGCGCGCGTCCACGGCTGCAGGTGGTGGGCAAGAGCGCGGCGGCGATGGCACGCGGGTCGCGCTGCGTGAGCGCAGGGACCGTCGCCGGGCCGTGCGGCGCCGCCGTGTGCTCAAGGGCACCGGCGTCGTCGCAGCGCTCGGTGTGGCCGCGGGGGTCGGGGTCGCCGCCCACCTGAACGGCAACATCTCCCGGGTCGACATCGCCCACGGGTCCGGGGCGCGTCCCGATGGCATCGACGGCGCGCTCAACATCCTGCTCATCGGGTCGGACACCCGTGAGGGGCTGGGCACGTCCGAGTACGGCGTCGGGACGGCCGAGGGCGGCCCGCGCTCCGACACCAACCTCTTGGTCCACATCGCGGCGGACCGCGAGGCCGCCTACGTGGTCTCGATCCCGCGTGACTCGATGACCATGGCGCCCACGGACTGCACGGACCCGGCGTCCACCGTCAGCAACGGCGAGATCCGGCGGTGGAACGACAACTTCAACCGGGGCGGCCCCGCGTGCACGGTCAAGACCTTGGAGGGTCTGACCGGCATCTACATCGATCACGTCGCGGTCATCGACTTCAGCGGCTTCCAGTCGATGGTCGACGGACTCGGCGGCGTCGACGTGTGCCTGCCGAAGGCGGTGTCCGACGAGGACGCCCAGATCGAGCTTCCCGCGGGCCGTCAACGGCTGGATGGCAAGGAAGCCTTGGGGTACGTGCGCATGCGCAAGAGCTTGGGCGACGGCTCCGACCTGCAGCGCATCGATCGCCAGCAGGCCTTCATGTCCTCGATGGCCCAGGAGGCGACGAAGTCCTCGTTGCTGCTGCGTCCGGACCGGCTCTACCGCTTCCTCGACGCGGCGACCCAGTCGATGACCGCCGACGACGACCTCGGTCTGCGGCGCATGATGTCGATCGCCACGAGCCTGAAGGGCCTCGGGACGGAACGGCTGGTTTTCGTGACGGTGCCGACGGAGCCGTACCTCCCCGACACCAACCGGGTGCAGTGGAAGAGCGAAGCGGCCAACGCGCTGTGGGCCGCGATCCGTGACGACGGCCCCCTTCCCGGGCAGGGCAAGCAGCGTCCGAAGGCACCCGAGCTCACCGTGCGCCCGTCGGCGGTCACCGTGAGCGTCGTCAACGACACCGGGGTCTCTGGGCTCGCCGGTCAGGAGTCGCAGGCGCTGGCCGCGCAGGGGTTCACGACGACGGTGGCCGACATCGCCTCGACGTCCTCCGTGACCGGCGTCGTCGTCCATCACGCAGAGGGGGACACCGAGTCCGCGCGCACGGTGGCGGCTGCCTACCCCGGGGCGAAGCTCAAGGCGGACGCCACGCTGACGAAGGGGGATGTCCGTCTCGTCATCGGCATGGGGGCCGATCCCGCTGGTGAGGTTCCCAACCGTGAGGGCACGGAGCCGCTTCCCTCGCCGTCGGTCACTGCGCCGCCGGCACCGACCGAGGTTGCCAGCCGCACTGCGGACGAGGACATCTGCGGCTGAGGAGCAGAGGACTCGGAGCCATGGGGGACCCTGACTTTGAGTGGCGCATGCCGGGCGGCTAGTCTGTCCGAGTTGTTGGGAGGCGTCGCCTAGTGGCCTATGGCGCCGCACTGCTAATGCGGTTCGGGTAACACCCGTCGAGGGTTCAAATCCCTCCGCCTCCGCCAGCGCCGAAGCGCCCCTGAGTCCACGGCTCGGGGGCGCTTTCGTGTGCCTAGTGCCGGGAGAGGTCGCTGATCGCATCGCCGGAACGAGGGCCGGATGTCGCGAGCGGCCACTGACGGCACCCGATTTCGTGGAGAGGCGCCTGACCCGGTACAGTCCTTCCTTGTTGCCGAGATGTTCGGCGGCTTGCGCCCGTAGCTCAACGGATAGAGCATCTGACTACGGATCAGAAGGTTAGGGGTTCGAATCCCTTCGGGCGCACTCTGTGTTGAGACAGACGGAACAGGCCCTGCCAGCGGAAACGCGGCGGGGCCTGACTCGT
>JAKDKQ010000229.1 GCA_030453295.1 Janibacter sp. | reverse complement strand
CTCGGGGATGGAGCGACGCTCGAGCAGCATGTCCCAGTGGGTACGCACGTGCTTGGCCGGCTTGAGCTCCGGCTCCGGACCGTCGATCAACTTGCCGAGCTTGCCGCAGCGGCACTCCCAGGTGCTGGGGATGTCGGCCTCGACGGAGAAGGGCAACTCGGTCTTGTGGCCGTCGTCGCAGACATAACCCGTGATCTGACGGTCACTGGGGACGACGTTGTCCGTCGTCTCCATGCTGAAACTGACCATGCGCGTCCCGCGCAGTGTGCGCTCTGCCATGTTGCGTGTCTCCTGGTGCTCTCGCGACGTCTGCGCCCCTGCGTGCGCAGACGTCTCATGTCCCATAACGCTGTGGATGCGTTGGATGTTCCTTGCTGCTCGCGTCTTTGCGTCGCAGCGCCCCTGCCAGACCTCCGTGTGAGCGGACGAATCGCGATCCTCACGGGTCAACGGGTGGGGCGACCCCACAGGATAGCGCGTCTTGGTCGTGTCGCGCACCTTGAGCCGGTTCGGGGCGATAACCTCGCCTCGTGACCGAAGCGACGAGGCCTGCGGAGCCGACCACCGCCCTGCGTGCCGAGCCCAAGGGAGGCCGCGGCCGGATCGTCGGCTGGGCCATGTGGGACTGGGGCGCTCAGCCCTTCAACACGGTGATCACCACCTTCGTCTTCGCGGTCTACCTGACGAGTGAGAGCTTCGGTTCCACCAACACGACCTCGACAGCTCTGGCGATCGCGACCGCCATCTCGGGGCTGCTCGTCGCGCTACTGGCACCGGTGCTGGGGCAGAACTCGGACCGCTCGGGAAAGGGCGTGCGCAATCTGCGCGTCCAGACGTGGGTCCTGGCCGCACTGTCGGCGGCTCTGTTCTTCATCAAGCCCGAGCCTGGCTTCCTCGTCCTGGGCCTGGTCCTGCTCGGCGCAGGCTCGATCATCTCCGAGATCGCCAGCGTCAACTACAACGCCTCGATCGAGCAGGTCGCCTCGCCGCGCAACATCGGTCGGGTCTCCGGCTTCGGCTGGGGCATGGGCTATCTCGGTGGCATCCTCGTCCTGCTGCTCATCTACTTCCTCTTCATCCAGCCCGAGGTGGGCCTCTTCGGGGTCACCGACGCCGACGGACTCGACATCCGGGTGTCCATGCTCGTGTGCGGTCTGTGGATCCTGCTCTTCACCTTGCCGGCCTTCGCTGTGCTGAAGGACACCCCCAAGGAGGCGGCGCCGCGCGTCGGCATCGTCGACTCCTACAAGCTCGTGTGGGACTCGTTGCGTCGCCTGTGGGGTCAGTCGCGCCACACCGTCTACTTCCTCGGCGCCTCAGCCCTCTTCCGTGACGGACTGGCCGGCGTCTTCGCGTTCGGCGCGATCCTGGCTGCCGGGACCTTCGGCATGTCGGCGGGCGAGGTCATCATCTTCGGCGCGGTCGCCAATATCGTCGCCGGCATCGCGACCATGCTCTTCGGTCTGCTCGACGACGTGTTGGGGCCCAAGCGAGTCATCCTCATCTCACTCGTCGCCCTGACGGTCCTCGGCCTGGGGATCTTCATCTTCCACGACGGTGGCAAGACGGTCTTCTGGACGATGGGGCTCGCCATGACCGCCTTCGTGGGGCCCGCGCAGGCCTCCTCACGCAGCTTCCTCGCACGGGTCATCCCGGAGGGGCAGGGGGGCGAGATCTTCGGGCTCTACGCGACGACGGGCCGGGTCGTCTCGTTTTTGTCGCCGGCGGCCTTCGCCGTCTTCATCTGGGTGGGTTCGGTCGTGACCGACGACGACAACACGCAGTACTGGGGGATCCTTGGGATCGCCCTCGTCCTCGTCGCCGGGTTGGCCGTCCTCATCCCCATCAAGACCCCGCAGGAGCAGGTGGGCCCGCAGGCTGGCTGACTCAGCCCGAGTACTCCCAGTGCCACGGCTCGGGCAGTGAGCCCCCCGCCGCCGCCCACGAGGGGTGGAACCAGCCGTACAGAGGCGCGTTCTGCTGCATCCAGGCGTGCGCAGGGTGACCGAAGTTGTTGATGCCACCGCACAGGTCGAGGGCCTTGCCCAGCCCGTGGTTGCTCGTGCCGGGCGCCGCGGCCCAGCCGCCCCTGTTTTGCTTGGTCACGACCTGCTCGCCGTAGGAGCGGTAGCTGTCGGTGACACAGATCAGGTTGCCGGTGTCGCGTTGGTAGGCCTTGCTCATCGCGTTGAAGGCGGCCGCAGCCTGCGGCCGCAGGGACTCACCCGGTCCGCCCAGGAGCGGACACATGGCGCTCGGCGGGATCTGGCCATTGGGGAAGGTGGCACTGTTGGTCGAGCACGGCTTGGCGTCCTCGAACTCGCTGACGTCCTGCCCCAGCTCCTTGAGCGCAGAGGTCAGCCGGTCGCTCGCGCCCTGGGCCTTGTCGTCAGGGCTTCCGATGAGCGCGTTGACGACGGGTCCGGCCTTTTGCAGCTCCTCGGAGTGCTTGCGACGCAGTGCCTCCAGCTCGCTCTTGCGCTCCTTGAGCACCGTGTCCGCGCGTGACTTGGCCTTGTCCGCGCGCTTCTTGGCCTTGGCAGCCTTGGCCAGCGCGGTGTTCTTCTTCTTGGTCAGCGAGGCCTGGGTGACGGTGTCCTCGCGCACGATGTCGACCGAACGGATCCGCTCGTCCGTCAGATAACTGAGGTCACCGGCGGAGTTGCCTGAGGTCTGCGAGCCGCTGGTGATCGTGCCCAGCATGGTGACGGTGTCGGAGTAGCCACCCTGCGTGTAGGTGTCGAAGGCCCAGTCACGCAGGTCCTGACGCCCTTCCGACAGGCGAGTCTTGTAGGTGTCGAGCTCCGTCTGGGCCGTGTCCGCCTCGTCCTTGGCGGTGTTGTACTCGTCGCGCGCCTCCGCCTTCTTCTGGAGGAGCTTGTTGGCCTTCTTGGAGTAGGTCTTCAAGGACTTCACCGCGGCCGCGATGTCCTTGTTGTCCTTGACGAGATCTGCCGTGAGCCGATCGGCCTCGGCGATCTGCGCGTCGAGGTCGTCTCCGCCCAGGGGCGTGTCATTGGTGCCACCGACGGGGGACGTGGCATCGGGCGTCCACGCGACCCCGGGGTCAGTCGTCGTGTCGGCCGTGGACTCAGTCGTGGTGCCCGCGGTGGGTTCGGTCGCCGTGCCTGTCGGGGGAATGGTGGGCTCGGCCCCAGCCGATGGTGAGAGGGCGATGCCGCTCGCGAGGCAGAGCGCGAGCACAGCCCGGGTGGTGCCGTTGGGACGGCGGATGCCACGACGCATTGAATGTTCTCCTGAAAGCAGACCGGGGTCATCTTAGGCCCGATGGGGTGCTCGCGTACATGCCCTGTGATCAGGGCCGCGTGCACGGAGTTGTCGGACGAAGGGGGAATCAGCCCGCCCGGGTGCTGCTCGTTGCCTTCTTGGTCGCGGCCTTCTTGGTCGCGGCCTTCTTGGTCGCCGACTTCTGCGTCGCTCGGGGGCTGGAGGACGTGGTGGACCGGGCTGCGGCCTTGTTGGCCTTGGTCCGCAACCGCACCTGGCGCAAGGAGCCCTCGGCCCGAGTCTCGAGGTAGGGCTGCTCCTCGACCAACGTGGAGAGCTTTTGGTGGCCGAAGGCCCGTGGGTCGAAGTCTGCCTGGGCACGACTCAGGTGCTGCCCGACGATGCCGAGTGTGCTCCAGCCGTCATCGCCGGAGGTCGCGTTGATCGCCTTGGTCAGGGCCGACTGCAGATTGATCGTGGTCTCGGGGGCCTCCACCGACTCCTCGGCGCGACTCCCTTCGTCCTTGCTGTCGTCCTCGTCGCGGGCCTGCTCCTGGAGCAGCTCGAGGAAGATGAACTGGTCGACCGCGCGACGCAGCGACTCCGGCGTCTTGCGCAGACCCAGCCCGTAGACACGCTTGCCCGACTCGCGCAGCCGGGTGGCCAGCCGAGTGAAGTCCGAGTCCGACGAGACGAGGGCGAAGGCCTCGACATTGCCCTGCCAGAGCAGGTCCATCGCGTCGA
>JAKDKQ010000228.1 GCA_030453295.1 Janibacter sp. | reverse complement strand
GGTCAAGGGGTCGCATTTCCTTAAGGTCGTGCGCGCGCGGGTGCGAATTTCCTTAAGGTCGTGCGCATGGACAGGGTGCAGGGACTGCTGCTGGCGGCGGGCGCCGGGCGCCGCATGGGGATGCCCAAGGCTCTCAAGGTCGATCCTGATGGCACCTCGTGGCTGGCCCGAGCGGTCGCCGTCCTGGACGAAGGGGGTTGTGCCGCAGTCACTGTCGTCCTCGGCGCCAGCGGACCCGCCGCAGAGCTGGCGCTGCCGCGCGCCGACTACACGCATTGCCCCGACTGGGCCGATGGCCTCGGCGCCTCGCTCGCCCACGGGTTGCGCGCCCTCGAGCCGGGCACCGCGACCGCTGCGTTGATCCACCTCGTCGACCTGCCGGATGTCACCGCGGAGGTCGCGGCGCGGCTGCTGCAGGGAGAGGTGGGGGTGGCCTCCCTTCGCCGGACCGTGTACTCGGGCGTCGTCGGCCACCCGGTGCTCATCGGGCGTGACCACTGGGCCCCGCTCGTCGCGGAGCTCTCGGGTGATCGGGGCGCCGGCGCCTACCTGCGCCGACATGGCGCGGATGAGGTCGAGTGCTCCGACCTGGCCACCGGCCTCGACGTCGACACCCTGGGCGAGGGCACCCGGGAGTGACCGCAGAGGGTGGTCAGCCGCTGAGAACCATGGTGGATGGCTACACGGCGTTGTGCTTGTGCAGGCCGTCCTTCACATGTCCCAGGAAGTCGGCCGCGCGGTCGCGCGGCGCCGGTGTCGCCAGGCTGACCCCGATGAAGAGCGCCAGTGACAGGAGCAGGCCCCAGACTCCGCTGCCCTGACCCAGCAGTCGGGTGGTGGTCATCTCGAGGAGGAGAACCACTGCGCCGGCCCCGACGGTGGCGCAGATGACGCCCTGAGCGGTTCCCCGCTTCCAGAAGAAGGCCCCGATGATCGGTGGGACCATGACCAGCAACCCGGCAGACGCGGACACCGAGAGCACGGCGATCAGGTTGACCTCGAGCTGTGCGAACCCGAGGGCGAGCAGGGCGATGACCGGCAGGATGAACGTGCCCACCTTGAGCTGCTGTCCCTCGGTGGCCCCGTCCTTGACGACTCGGTAGACGTCACGCGTGACCATCGAGGAGAGGGTGAGCATGATCGAGTCGATGGTCGAGACCGCCGCAGCGATGATGCCGATCATGACGATGACACCCAGGACGGTGGGCACCAGGTCGGAGGCGAGCAGCATCGGGGTCGCGAGGTCACCCGTGGCCAGGTCGGGGAAGCGCTGCAGGGCCGCGAAGCCCCAGATGACCGACACCAGGGTGTAGATGAAGCCGAAGACCATGAACCCCAGGAGCATGGTGCGCAGGTCGCGCATCGACCGCGGTGTGTAGAGACGCTGGCTGACCTGGGGGTTGGAGATGCTGAAGAAGATCCAGGGGAGGGTCAGGCCCAGGAAGACGCTGAAGGTGAAGAACCCGTTGCCCGGTACGGACAGCGCCCCGCTGTGGTCGGTGCTGAGCGAGCTGAAGAACTCCCCGGCGCCGCCGAGCCGGTACACGACGAAGATGACGACCAGCGTGGCGCTGATGACCATCATGATGGCCTGCAGGGAGTCGGTCCATGCGACCGAGCGGAGGCCTGCGACCAGCGAGAAGACGATGGCCATGATGGTGGCCAGGATCGTGCCCGACGTGAAGCTGACTGCGCCGCCACTCATGCCACTGACCAGGTACCCGACACCAGCCAGCTGCACGGCGGCGTAAGGGATGAGGAACACGCAGCTGGTCAGTGCGGTGACCACGCCGACGGTGCGGCTGTCATACCGGTGGCCGAGCATCTCCGACGGGGTGACGTAGCCGTACTTCTGCCCCACCAACCAGAAGCGGGGGCCGAAGATGACCACGAGGGTCACGCCGGAGAGGTAGATCAGCTCGAATCCGAGTGCGCCGACGCCACCTGAGTAGGTCAGCCCGGCGAGCCCGACGAGCATGAATGCGCTGTAGGTCGTGGCGCTGTAGCTCATCGCCGAGACGAAACCGCCCATCTGGCGGTTTCCGAGGAAGTAGTCGGACATGCTCGTCGACGAGCCTTCTCGAGAGAGGAAGGCGGTGACGAGTGCGATCGCGATGTAGATCGCGATCCCGCCCCAGATCCAGCTGGCCTCCATCTCAGTCCTCCCAACGGCTGCTGATGACGGCATTGACGCCGATGACGACTGCGGTGGCGAGCGTCCAGAAGAGGAAGCTGCCGTACCAGGCGTCCACGTCGCTCAAGAGGGTGTACGGCAGGACGAAACTCAACAGGATCAGGACGAGCGGCACGATGAGCCACCGTCTCGTTGCGGTGCGGTCCATGGGAACTCCTCATACGTCGTTGTCCGTGAAACCGGGGTGTGTGGGGCGACAGGCATCACTGACGGCTGCCCAAAGAATGGCTGATCAGTGGCGACCCCTGAGCAGGGACCCCGCATCCGAGCTCGCGGCCGCGGAGGACTGACCCAGGCTGTCGGATCGGCGGCGTAGCGTCACCCCCATGACGGTCCAGACGGGCGCCCCGCAGGCGAGTGCAGCCGACGAGTTCCCCGACAACCCGTGGCCGGCACTGTGGGCGCTGGTCATCGGCTTCTTCATGATCTTGGTCGACGTCTCGATCGTGTCGATCGCCACGCCTGCACTGATGGAGAGCTTCGGCGCGGGGATCGAGCCGGTCCTGTGGGTGACCAGCGCCTACCTGCTCGCCTACGCCGTGCCGCTGCTCATCACCGGTCGCTTCGGTGACCGGTTCGGCCCAAAGCGGCTCTACCTGCTGGGGCTGGCGATATTCACCGCCGCCTCCTTGGCCTGCGGTCTCGCCCCGAGCATCGGCTGGCTCATCGGGGCCCGCGTCGTCCAGGGCCTGGGCGCCTCGATGATGACGCCGCAGACGATGGCGGTCATCACGCGGACCTTCCCGCCGCAGCGGCGCGGGTCCGCGATGGCGCTGTGGGGGGCGACCGCCGGGGTCGCATTCCTCGTCGGTCCGCTGCTCGGCGGCCTGCTGCTGGACTCCCTCGGCTGGGAATGGATCTTCTTCATCAACGTGCCCGTCGGGATCATCGGCTTCATCGCCGCCGCACGACTCGTGCCGAGCCTCGAGCGGCATGCCCACGCCATGGACTGGGTCGGCGTCGTGCTGTCCGCAGTCGGCCTCTTCCTCGTGATCTTCGGTCTGCAGGAGGGCGAGGGGCGCGACTGGGGCCAGATCGTCGGGCCCGTCACGATCCCCGTGCTCATCGGGGTCGGTCTCCTGGTCCTCGTCGTCTTCATCGCCTGGCAGGCACGCGGCCCCAAGGAGCCGCTCGTGCCGCTCGGACTCTTCCGCGACCGCAACTTCTCCCTGTCCAACCTCGCCATCACGACGATGGGGCTGTCCGTCACCGCGATGATGTTCCCCCTGCTCGTGTGGCTGCAGAGCGTGCGGGGCTACTCGCCGACCGAGGCCGCGCTGCTCATGGCGCCACAGGCCATCGCCTCGATCGCGCTGGCCCGACCCGTCGGCCAGCTCGTCGACCGCATCCACCCGCGGACCCTGCCGACCATCGGTCTGGCCGGCTTCGCCGTGACCCTCTTCGTCCTCAGCCGCCTGATGACCCCCGACTCCTCGATCGTCGCCGTGTGCATCGCGATGACCTTCATCGGTGTGACCGGTGCCTGCATCTGGGGCCCGCTCGCCACGACGGCCAACCGCAACCTGCCGATCCAGCTCGCCGGCGCGGGCGCGGGCATCTACAACACGACCCGTCAGGTCGGGTCGGTCATCGGGTCCGCGGCCATCGCCGCGCTCATGTCCGCTCGCATCGCCTCGCACCTCGGCCCCCAGGCGGCCGAGAGCTTCGGGTCCGGCGAAGGGAGCGCCGCCGGCGGTCCCGCAGCCCTGCCCCCGGCCATCGCCGAGGCGCTGTCGTCGGCCTTCGCGGAGTCGCTGCTGCTGCCGGCGGCGGTGCTCGTCATCGGTGCGCTCGCCGCGCTCGCGCTCGAGCAGATGCGCCATCAGGGTCGCCCCGGCGCCTGA
>JAKDKQ010000227.1 GCA_030453295.1 Janibacter sp. | reverse complement strand
CCATGGCCCACGTCTACATGCTCAGATGCGCCGACGGCACCTACTACGTCGGCAGCACGCGCAACCTCGCCTCACGGATGCGACAGCACGGTGCAGGCGGGGGGTCGGCCTACACGAGCAAGCGGATGCCGGTCGAGCTGGTGTGGTCTGCGGAGACGGAGAGGGTCACGGAGGCCTATGCCTTCGAGAGGCGACTCCACGGGTGGTCGCGTGCGAAGAAGGAGGCCCTCATTCGGGGGGACTTCGACGCGATCCAGGTCTTGGCCAGTCGACGGTGGAAGGGGTGAGGTGTCTCGAGGGGCGGGGATCGTGGTTGAGACGGCACTCCTGCGCGATCGTCGGGCGACCCTTCGAGACGGTTGCTGCGCAACCTCCTCAGGGATCGTGGAGGACTTCCCCGTAGAATCTCGCCCACCATGACCATCGGTCTCTTAGTCCTTGCCCTTGTCCTCACGCTGGGCACCGCTCTCTTCGTGGCTGCCGAGTTCTCCTTGGTCGCCCTCGACCGGCCCACGGTCCAGCGGGCCGTCGACGACGGGGACGCCGCTGCCAAGCCGGTGCTGGCCTCCCTTCGCACCCTCTCGACGCTGCTGTCCGCCTGCCAGATCGGCATCACCGTCACGACCCTGGCCCTGGGGTACATCGCCGGGCCCGCGGTGGGGGAGCTGATCACGCCGGGCCTCGAGGCGGCGGGCCTGCCCACGACGGCGGCCGCGTCGACCGGCAGCGCCCTCTCGCTGATCATCGCCACCGTCTTCTCCATGATCCTCGGCGAGATGGTGCCCAAGACCCTCGCGGTCTCCGTGCCGCTGCGCACGGCCAAGGTCGTCGCGATGCCGATGCGCGTCATCGGGGTGCTCTTCAAGCCGCTGATCTTCATCCTCAACGGCTCGGCCAACTGGGCACTGCACCGCATGGGGGTCGAGCCGCAGGAGGAGCTCTCGGCGGCCCGCAGCCCCGCCGAGCTGGCCTCGCTCGTGCGCACCTCGGTGGAGGCCGGCACCCTCGACTCCGGCACCGGCCGACTGGTCGCGCGCTCGCTGGGGTTCGGCGAGCAGACCGCCGCCGACGTGATGACGCCCCGCAACCGGGCCAGCGCCATCGACCGCACCGCCTCCGCCGAGGACCTCGTCGCGCTCGCGCGCCGCACCGGGCACTCCCGCTTCCCCGTCACGGGCGAGGACTGGGACGACGTCGACGGTGTCGTCCACGTCAAGAAGGCGATCGCCGTCCCGCACGAGCGCCGCGAGTCGGTCCCCGTGTCCGCGCTGATGATCGACCCTGTCGTCGTCCCCGAGACCCTGCGCCTGGACCCGCTGCTCATCCAGCTGCGCGACTCCGGCCTGCAGATGGGGATCGTCGTCGACGAGTACGGCGGCACCGCAGGCGTCGTCACCCTCGAGGACCTCGTGGAGGAGATCGTCGGCGAGGTCAACGACGAGCACGACCTGGCCCAGACCACCGGTCGCGAGCTGAGCGATGGCGTGTGGACGGTGCCCGGCCTGTGGCGTCCCGACGAGGTCCGTGACCGCATCGGCGCCCCCGTGCCCGAAGGCGGCGCCTACGAGACCGTCGGCGGCTGGGTGATGGCCGAGCTCGGCCGGGTGCCCGAGGTCGGCGATGTCATCGAGATCGACGGCTGGCAGATCACCGTGGCCGACATGGACACGCGTCGCGTGGATCGGCTGCGTTTCGTGGAGCAGGAGCCCACCGACGACACGGGAGCCTCGAAGGGGGGTGGGTCGGCATGACCGCCGTCTTCGTCACCGTCGTGCTCCTGCTGGCCAATGCCTTTTTTGTCGGCGCCGAGTTCGCGGCGATGTCCGCGCGACGCTCGCAGCTCGAGCCCCTCGCGGACGCGGGTGACAAGCGGGCCGCGATCGCCGTGGATGCCTTGCAGCACACCGGGGTCCTGCTCGCGACCTGTCAGCTCGGCATCACGATCTGCTCGGTGCTCCTGGGTGCCATCTCTGAGGCGGCCCTGCACCACGCGCTCCACCCGCTCATGGTGGGGATCGGTGTCCCGGACGCGATGACCGATGTGGCCTCACTCGTCCTGGCGATCCTCATCGTCGTCTACCTGCACGTCGTCATCGGCGAGATGATCCCCAAGAACCTCGCCATCGCTGGCCCCGAGCGCTCCGCGATCCTGCTCGTGCCGCCGCTGATGTGGGTGACGAAGATCGCCAAGCCGGTCATCGTCGCCATGGACTGGGTGTCCAAGGCCTTTGTCCGGGCGATGGGCATCGACCCCAAGGACGAGATCGGATCAGCCTTCACCGCGCAGGAGGTCCAGCAGATCGTCCAGGAGTCGCACCGCGAGGGCCTGGTCGAGACCGAGAAGTTTGGCCTCGTCGGAGCCGCGCTGGAGTTCTCGGACAAGGATGCCGCGGATGTCGGTGTGCTGGTCAAGGACCTCGTCACCGTGCCGCGTGACGCGACGCCCAACGACATCGAGCGCCTCGTCGCCAAGCACGGGTACTCGCGGTACCCGACGGTCGATGACACGGGCGAGCTCGCGGGGTATCTGCACCTGAAGGACGTGCTCTACGCCGACGAGACCGAGCGCAGCGAGCCGGTCCCGCGCAAACGCCTGCGCCGCATGGCGACCGTGCTGCCCGACGACGAGGTCGAGGACGTGCTGGCCACGATGCAGCGCACGGGCACCCACCTCGCCCGGGTCGTCGACACCGACGGCTCCGTGCGCGGCGTGGTCTTCCTCGAGGACGTCATCGAGGAGCTCGTCGGAGAGGTGACGGACTCCACCCAGCGGGGGTGACCCCCTTCGCGCTGGTCGTGCTGGTCGGGCTGGTCCGTGCTGTGACCCACTCGCACCCCCCGAACCCCGCGGAAGGTCACGTCATGCACCACTTTCTGAATCTAGATGCATGACGTGACCTGCCTCGGAAGGCGCGGCGGGTGGATGCGCGGGTGGGTGTGGAGAACTCAGCGCCCCGAACACGTGATTCCGGCAGGCTTCGGGGATGTCCAGGCCGATCGACCTACCTGAGGAGTACGCGACCGGGGCCTTCGCCGTGGAGATCGCGACGCGCGATGGCGTCAAGATGAGCAGTCTGCGCACACTCTGCAACCCGTATCGCGGGGTGCGCAGCCATGCATCGCCGGACACCCTCACCGAGCGGGCCTCGGCTCTGAGGCTCGTGAGGCGCGACGGCTTCGCGCTGTCGCACTGCTCGGCAGCAAGTCTGTAAGGACTGCCTCTGCCTCGCGAGTGCGAGCACTGGCAGATCCATGCGATGAGCTCGGGATCTCGTGCGCGCCGGCCCGGAGTGGTGGGGCACCGAGGGCTGGAGGCGCGTGAGGTCCAGACGGCGCACGGGCAGGTGGTGACCGGGCTCGTCGACACCTGGCTCGACCTGGCGCCCCTGCTGACGCT
Organism: Janibacter sp.; assembly: GCA_030453295.1. GTDB lineage: Bacteria > Actinomycetota > Actinomycetes > Actinomycetales > Dermatophilaceae > Janibacter. The sequence goes on along the minus strand of JAKDKQ010000227.1, from coordinate 655 downwards.
CGACGAGCTCGTGGTCCTCGGCGATGCCGTCGCCCAGCGTCTCGACTCGCTCGACCCATTGGAGGACGGTGCAGCCCGGGCCAGGACGTACGGCCGGCGGGTGCGTGAAGCATTGCGCTGGATCCGGGTGGGCTCGGCCTCGCCGATGGAGACGCGCTCGCGAGTGCTCTGCGTCCGAGGCGGGCTGCCCGAGCCGGAGCTCAACGCGCCGATCCATGATGCCGACGGCGGATGGCTCGTGGACGGCGACCTCGTGTGGCGCGAGGCCAAGGTCCTGGGGGAGTACCAGGGGGAGCACCACTTCGGCGACTACCGCCGCGGGGACAAGGACATCGTGCGCCGCCGTGCGGTGGAGGCCGAGGGCTGGGAGTACGTCGACTTCACCAAGGACGACTACTACCGACGGGCTCGCCGGATCAATCTCGTCGACCGACTCGCTGCTGCCGTGGGCGTCGAGCCGACGCCAGCACAGCGGGCCGAGGTCGCACGTGGCCCCAACCTGTCGGGCCCGGCTCCCGGACGATGCACGAAGGGGGCGTGACCCCCCTTCGGCCCGCACGTCGTTGACGTTGACCACACCTCAGCCGAGGCAGGTCACGTCATGCACCACAAAGACGGGAGTGCGGCATCACCGGGCCAGCCGCGGGGGGGGGGG
>JAKDKQ010000226.1 GCA_030453295.1 Janibacter sp. | reverse complement strand
GTCTGGGCTGGGCGCCCTGCATGGGTCCGACACTCGCCGCGGTCCTCGCGCTCAATCTCGCCGGCGACGCATCGATCACCCGAGCTGTCGTTCTGGCCGTGGCCTACTGCCTCGGGCTGGGACTGCCCTTCGTCCTCATCGCCGCGGCCTACGAGCGCTGGGCTCCGGTCTCGAACTGGCTGCTTCGTCATCAGCGCAGGATCCAGATCGCCGGCGCAACCCTGCTGATCATCGTCGGGGTACTCCTGCTCACCGGCGGCTGGGATGCGATCGTCCAGCCGCTGCAAACCAGACTCATCAGCGACTGGGTAGTGCCCCTCTGAGGTGATGGAGCGTGGCTCGCTGATGTCAGGTTGTTGGCTACGCGAGATCGCCGCTGCCGAGTGGCGCGGCAAGCCGGTTCGCCGACCGCGACCCGACCGACCAGCAGCTGGCGGCGACGCTGGCCTGAGCCCCGCCGGGCGAGTGTGATCGGATGCCCGTATGACCTCCTCCGACTTGCTGCCCGGGCTCTGCCCGACCGGCTCCCTCCGCGTCGTCATCAACCTCGGCAACCCGGTGCTGGCACAGGGCACCCCTGAGGCGCCCACCGGGGTCACCGTCGACATCGCCCGTGAGCTGGCGGAGCGTCTCGGGGTTGAGCTCGAGCTGACCACGGTCACCGCCGCACGCCACGCGTACGCGGCGCTCGTCGAGGGCCACGTTGACGTCGGCTTCCTCGCGATCGAGCCGGCCCGTGAGGAGGGCGTGCGCTTCACCACCCCCTATGTCGGGATCGAAGGGGTCTTCGCGACCGGCGACACCGACCTCACCGTCGCTGACGTCGACCGGGAGGGCATCGAGATCGCGGTCCGCAGCGGCTCGGCCTACGACCTCTATCTCACCCGCACGATCGAGCACGCGACGATCCTGCGCGGGGACGAGGCCGAGGACGTCTACGAGGGTGGCGCCGACGTCCTCGCCGGAGTCCGCCAGCCGGTGACCGTCTACGCGCAGCAGAACGGCCTGACCGTGCTCGAGCCGGCCTTCCAGGCAATCCGTCAGGCGATCGCGGTTCCCCGCGACCGTCCCGAGTCACAGGTGGCCGCGCTGACTGCTGTCGTCGAGGAGCTCAAGGGCAGCGGCTTCGTCGCGGCGAGCCTGGAGCGGGCCGGTCAGGTCGCCACGATTCCCGGGTCCTGAGGAGTTTGCGCAGCAAGCGTCACGAAGGGCAGGGCTGAGTCGGGTCGGCCCTTCGAGGCGGCCGCGGGCGGCCTCCTCAGGGACCGGTGGCGAGCACCTCGGCCAGGACCGACGCGTCGACATTGCCACCGCTGGCCACGACGACGACGGTCTGGCCGGCGAAGCGCTCTTTGTGCGCCAGGACGGCGGCCAGTGCTGCGGACCCGCCGGGCTCGACGACGAGCTTCAGCGTGCGCACGGCCTCGCGCATCGCGACCCGGGCCTGGTCGTCGGTGACCTCCAGTGCCTCGACCGGGTGCCGCGAAAGGGCCTCGAGCGTGTGCTGACCGACCGTCGGTGAGCCGATGGCATCGAGGAAGACCGGCACGGCCGGCACCTTTTCCACCTGCCCGGAGGCGAGCGAGCGCGCCATCTTGGGGTACCCGGCCCGCTCCACGACGAAGGGGGTGACCCCCGGCAGCGAGTGCCGCACCGCCTCGATGGTTCCCGACGAGAGCCCACCACCGCTGCAGGGGAGGACGACCGCGTCGGGGGAGTACCCCCCTTCGCCCAGCTGGTCGACGATCTCCAGGCCCACCGTCCCCTGGCCGGACATCACGCGGACATCGTCATAGGGGTGCACCAGCGTCAGTCCGCGCTCGGCGACGAGCTCGCGGCCGACCACCTCGCGGTCCTGCGTCGCCGGGTCGTAGAAGACGACCTCGGCGCCCCACCACCGGCAGCCGTCGACCTTGATCCGCGGGGCGTCCTGCGGCATGACGATCGTCGCGGTCGAGCCGGTCATCTGCGCCGAGGCGGCGACCGCCTGCCCGTGATTGCCGGTGGAGAAGGCGAGCACACCTGCCGCCCGCTCCTCGTCGCTCAGGGAGAGCAGGGTGTTGAGCGCGCCGCGGATCTTGAAGGAGCCGGTCAGCTGCAGCGCCTCGGCCTTGACGAGGACCGTTGCGCCCGTGAGCTGGTCGAGCATCGGCGAGGAGAGAAGGGGGGTCCGCCGCACCCTGCCCTCGAGCCGCTGCGCTGCCGCCCTGATGTTGTCGATGCCGAAGTCCATGGGTCCATCATCGGTGACGACCGACGAGGGCAAGCCAGGCGCGGTTGCTTGCAGAGCGCTAGCACGAGGCGATGGCGACGCTCCACATCCGTGACATCCCCGACGATGTGGCCGCGACCCTCAAGGCGCGAGCGGCCACGGAGGGCCGGTCCTTGTCAGCCTACGTCGGTGCCGAGCTGAGCAAGCTGGCCCAGCGGCCCACGAATGCCGAGCTGGTGAGCAGGCTGCGGGCGGCAGATCGGCGTGGAGCCCCGACGCGAGAGGACAGCCTGGCGGCCCTGCAGGCGGGCCGCCTTTTTTTGTCATCGTGGCGTCGGCTGTGATCGCGGCCCGCGTCGGGAGCGCCCCCGACGACCGGCTGCTCGATGCCCTGACCGAGTACCTCGAGGCTCCTCACGTACCTCGACCTGCACATCCATCGTCGCGAGGCCGGCCCGCCGTGTCACTCGGGAAGGGGCTTGGCGCCGCGCTCCTTGAGCATCTGGGTCATCGTCTCGACCTCGGTGGTCTGGCTGTTGATGATCGACTGGGCGAGGGTCTCGACGGCGTCATTCTGAGAGTTGTCACGCGCGGCCTCGGCCATCGGCACACCCGCCTTGTGGTGGCGGATCATCATCTGGAGGTAGTAGATGTCGGCCGCCTTGCCGCGCATCCCCTTCAGCTTGGTCATCTCGGCCTGGGTCGCCATGCCGGGCATCAGGCCGTCATCGCCGAGGGTCATCGTTGCGCCGTGCTCGTGGCCCAGGCCACGCATCCAGTCCATCTGCTTGCCGGGTCCGGTGGGCGAGAGCCCCCAGACCTGCAGCCAACCGGCCATCTGCCCCGACTGCGACTCCTGGGTGCGCGCGATGTCGTAGGCGAGGGAGCGCACCAACGAGTCGTCGGTGCGGTCGTAGATGATCCAGGACATCTCGACGGCCTGGTCGTGGTGCGTCTGCATGTCGCGGGCGAAGCCGGCGGCGACGCTGTCGTCACCAGGGAGGTCGTCCCCGCCGACGCGGCTGAGCGCCAGGCCGGCGACGAGACCGATCGCGAGCGCGACGACCGCGGCGAGGACGACCCGGGGGGTCACTTGACCAGGCTCGTCTCGGGGGTCACACCACCGGTGCAGGCCGCCCCGGGCTCGGGGGTCTGCTTGCCCTGCCGGTACTCCTTGATGAAGCCCTTGATCCGCGGGTCGTCAGCCGAGTCGACGCTCAGCTGGTTGCTCCAGGCCGACAGGACGATCTTGCCGGGCATCTTGCCCTCGTAGGGCGAGAGGATCGTGTAGGTGTCGGGCAGCGCGTCGTCCAGCTTCTTGACGTCGGCCTCAGGCAGGTCGGGGTCGTAGCCGATCCACACGGCGCCGTGCTCGAGGGAGTGGACGGCGTGCTCGTCGGGCACCGGCGTGTCGTAGGTGCCGCAGTTGAGCCACACGCCGTTGTGCTCGCCGCCCACGGGCGGCGACTCCTTGTAGTCGATCTTGCCCTCGACGTGGTTGCCGCCCGTGTAGTCGAAGGTCTTGACCCCCGACAGGTCTCCCGCGGCCCGGCGGTCGTCGCGCTCGCTGACGATGGCATAGCCCACGGTGCCAGCGATGAGTGCGATCACCACGGCTGCGGCACCTGCCAGGAGGAGGGAGCGGCGACGCTCGGCGGACTGGGCCTTCTTGCGTGCCTCGGCGAGCTTGACCTCGCGGGCGGACATCGACTTCTTGCTGCTCATGGGTCCCTCGGGGTAGGCGGGGGCGGAATTGCCGGGATTATTGCACCGTCAACTGAAGGTCTACTGAGGGTGCTCGCCACTAGTCTGACTGCATGCGTTCAGAGACGACGACCATCACCTCCCCGCA
>JAKDKQ010000225.1 GCA_030453295.1 Janibacter sp. | reverse complement strand
GTGAGGCCAAGGTGACCCAGATCTTCGAGGGGACCAACCAGATCCAGCGGCTGGTGATCTCGCGCCACCTGCTCGCCGACCTCACCGGGCGGCGTTGAGCAGGACCTCGACCTCCGCACGCATCGCGTCAGCGAGCTCCTGCACGTCGGGCATGACGTCCCGGCAGGCGAGGACCCCGACGTTGAGGTTCTCGCCGAGCCCCTGCAGGGTGATGTTCAGGCCCATGCCGTCGGTGATGATCGAGACCGGGTACAGCGCCTCGACGACTGCTCCGCCGAGGTAGAGCGTCACGTCCGGTCCGGGGATGTTGGACACGACGAGGTTGCAGGTCCGGACCTGCTGGAAGAGCCCGAGCTGGAAGAAGTTGCGCATCAACGGCGCCATGATGATGGGCGGGGCGAAGGCCAGCCCTCCTTCGTAGATGTCGGCGGGCACGGCCGCTCCACTGGACTTGGCCGCGACGGTGGCCGCGTGCGCTGCCGTGAGGCGCCGGACCGGGTCCTCGAGGTGGACGGGCAACGGGGTGAACATCGCCGTCACGGAGTTGCCGGCGGCACCGGTACGGTCGCCGGGCAGCGCCACCGGTATCATGGTCACGAGTGGCTTGCCGACCGACGCGTCGTGAGCGATCAACCACTGGCGTACGGCGGCTGCCGAGGCAGCCAGGACGACGTCGTTGACCGAGACCCCGAAGGCGTTCTTGATGGTCTTCAGGTCGGCCAGCGGCAGCTGGGTCAGGCCGATCCGCCGCTGCGCGGAGATGGCTCCGTTGAAGGGGGTGCTCGGGGCCCTCAAGGGGCTGGTCACTGCCTCACCCGTCGAGCCCTTGGCGACCAGTCGACGCACCCGGGAGGCGCCGTTGATCGCCAGGGCCGGCGCATAGCGCACGAGCCCGCTGGCCAACCGCTTGGCATCCTTGGGCCGCTCGGTGATGCTCGATGCCGCCCTGCCGAGGAGGTTGAGCCCACTCGGTCGCCTCGACGGCTCGTGGACGGCGGGCTCACCGGGCATGATGCCGGGCTCGAGGTCGACCAGGGCAGTGAGCAGCTCCACCCCGGAGAGCCCGTCGAGCATCGCGTGGTGCACCTTCATGTAGACGGCGCAGCGGCCCCCTTCGAGTCCGGTGATCAGGTACGTCTCCCACAGGGGCTGCGTCATGTCGAGGGGTCGCTCGTGGAGCCTGGCGACGAGGTCGACCAGGTCCTGGCGAGCACCGGGTGCCGGGAGGGCGGAGGCACGCACGTGGTCGTCGAGGTCGAAGTCGGGGTCGTCGACCCAGTAGGGCCGGTCCAGACCGAAGGGGACCATCTGCAGACGTTTGCGGAAGAGCGAGAGACGACCGACGCGCTCCGCGAGAAGGGCCCGCAGGTGGGCTCGGTCGAAGGGCACACCGAGGCCGTCCGGGTCGAGGACGACGAGGCTGCCGACGTGACCTGTCTGGCGCAGTGCCTCCAGACCCAGGAATGCGGTGTCCAGACCTCCCAGACGCTCCACGGTTCAGCCCCCCACGATCTGGGTGCTGGTGAGCCAGTCGCTGATGGCGCGCTCGGTCTCCTGCGGCACCTCGAGCATCGGCACGTGCCCGACCCCGGGCATCTCGACGTACTGCCAGCCGGGGTTCATCCGGGCGGCCCAGCGGGCGGACGAGACATGCACCAGCCGGTCACGGTCACCCTGGATCAGCAGCACCGGCACGGTGATGTCGGCCAGCCGCCGACGGACGGTGCTGCGTCGCGCGAGCCCGGCGATCATCGTCCTCGCTGCCAGCTTGAAGGAGTCGTTGAGCTCGGCGAAGCCCTTCTGCGCCGCGGCCAGGTCCACGTGCGCCTCGAAGACGTCCTGGTCGAGCCGGTCCCACTGGGCGATGCACAACCGCAGGACGGCCGCGACCTCACCGGCGACCGGGAGGGAGCGACCTCGGCGTGCTCGGGCAGAACGACGCGCTGACGCCGCCACCAACGTGCCGAGGCTGGCCAGCTGGGCGTCCGGCCGGCCACGTGGTGCCGGCAGTGCCGGGTCGATGAGGACGACGCCGCGCACCGGGGTGTCTGCGCGTGCCGCGACCAAGGTGGTGATCAGGCCACCCATGGAGTTGCCGACCAGGATGACCGGTTGACCGACGACCTCGGCGATGAAGCGCCGCACCAGCTCGGCGTTGTCCCCGACGGCGGCCGACAGCTGGGTGCCGCGGGTGAAGCCGAAGCCGGCGAGGTCCAGCGCGTAGACCCGGTGGCGTGAGCGGAGTCGGTCTGCCAGGGGTAGCCAGTTCAGGTGGCTGCCCCCCAGTCCGTGCACCAGCACGATCGCCGGGGCCCGGTCCGGGCCGTCGAAGTCGACGTAGTGCACCGTCCCGCCCAGGTCGACGGTGCGGCTGCGGCCTCCCCACGGAGCGGCGATCTGCGGGATGGACACCTGCGGTTCAACGGGCATGGATGACCTGTTCTTGTGGGTGATCGGGCGGTGGGAAGAAGGGGGCGAGCAGGCGCGGCGGGACGAAGGGGGCCCACTCGCCCTCGGCCTGGGAGAGCCGATCGACGATGGCCCACAGGACGTGCGGGTCGAAGCCGATCCCGAGGTGGCTGGAGCGGACCCTGATGTTCTCCGCCAAGGCACCCTGCGGCTCGATGCAGTGGCGCCAGGGGACGATGCCGTCGAGCCGGGAGTAGATCGAGGTCGAGGGGACGCTGAGCGGGCGGCGGATCGCCTCGACGACGTGCTCACGCCCACCGTCCCACACGTGCAGGTGGGAGTAGCGGGCGAAGGCCCGGTCTGCACGGGACTCCCCCGGGTGGCGAATCCGGTAGGGGCTGGCCAGGGTGACGACCTGGCGCACGCTGTCGGGGTGGCAGTGGGCGAGCTCGCGCGCGTAGAGACCGCCCAGGCTCCACCCGACGATCGACACCGTGGAACGGTTGCGTCTGGCGATGCGTTCAACGGCAGCCGGCAGCTCGGCGCCCACCGCGGGGGTCGGCCCGACATTGCGCCCCAGGTGCCATCTGTACGGGCGATAGCCCAGGCGGCGCAGGACGTGCCGCATCGCCAGGGTCGAGGCGTCGCCGGCCATGAGACCCGGCAGGATCAGGACCGGGTGGCCGTCTCCTCGCGGCGCGCGACGCAACCAGGGATAGGCGAGCAGCCATGCGTCCACCGCCACGACCACCCGGGCAGCCTCTGCCGCGGTGAGCACGAGGCTCGGCTTGGCGCCGGCACCGTCGGGGCCCGACGGCCGCATCTCCTCGGTGAGCGCAGTCATGAGGAGTGTCTAGCCCACGCACCCCCTCCACGGGGTCACCGGCGCGTATCGCTTTCGGATTGTGATCACGCGTCAGTCGTCATGGTCCCGGGAGATCCCGGGCAGCAGTGCGTCGCCGTCCCGCAGCGCCTCCATGGCGCCGGGGCTGCGCGACACCCGCGCGAGGCTGCGCTGGCGATAGCGCAGGATCATCCACGCGCCGAAGCCCCACATGAGGAACTGCACGCTCATCGCGATCCGGAAGTCATTGAGTGTGTAGGTCTCCGGGCCGCCCGGTGCCAGCCGGTCGAGGACCAGACCGATGAGGGCCATCGTCACGAGGGACGCGACGAAACCGCCCATGTTGACCACCCCGGACGCGCGCCCGTAGCGCTCGCTGCGGTGGAAGCTGCGCGCGAGGTCGAAGGCGATCATCGAGCCCGGGCCGCCGACCGCGGTGACCGCGACGAGGATGACGAGCAGCCACAGCGGGGACGGGCCCGGCATGAGGAGCACGATCGCCCAGACGAGGGCGATCGCCCCGACGACACCCAGTGCCATGACGGAGCGGTAGTAGGGGTGCCGGCCGGTCCACCGGCCGATGGTGGGTCCGGCGATGAGCGCGACGAAGGTCATCAGGGTGAGCAGCGTGGACGCCTGCGTCGGGCTCAACCCCTGCCCCGAGACGAGGAAGGGGTAGCCCCACAGGAGCGCGAAGACGGTCGGGGCGAACTGGGCGGTGAAGTGCACCGAGAGGCCCAGCCGGGTCCCCGGGTCGCGCCAGACCTCGGTGAGGCTCTCGCGCAGGGCGCGGATCTTGATCCGCTCGACGGCGCCCT
>JAKDKQ010000224.1 GCA_030453295.1 Janibacter sp. | reverse complement strand
CCATCGCCGCACCGCGCCAGCGACGGTGCAGCCCGAAGATCGACATCGTCGTGTTCACCGCGAGGGTGCTCGCCCGCGCCTCCTCGAGGTGGGCCCCGTAGGAGGGGTCCAGTCCGCAGGCCTCCAGTGCCTGCGCGAAGAGCAGCGAGTGCAGCCCCGCAGGGCGGCCAGCCCCGAACTCGTCGTACTGCAGCTCGGCGAGCGCTACCTTGGCCGGCCCGTCGAGACGCGGCACGACGAAGGCCTGCGGGTCCGACTCCTTGAGGTGGTAGATGCTGCGCTGCCGCAGGAAGTCGCGGAACTGCTCCACGTCCGCCCGACGCGCCAGGAAGTCCGCGACGGACGGTCCGTCGTCCTGCGCGAGCAGCGTGGCGATCTGCCGGGCCAGGTCCTCGTCCGGGTCGACGAGGGCCAGCCGGTCACGGACCAGCTCGCGGAGCGCCGCGAGGTGCGCCTCCTCGAGCTCGCGCCGCACCCAGATGACCTGCGAGTCCCACTCGAGCTCCGGGTCGACCCCGTGGAGCCCGCGGTGGTGCAGCTCGAGCAGCAGCCACAACGCCAGCTGGGCGTCCTCGTCCAGGATCACGTCGTCGCCGGTGCGCAGGGGTGCGAGCGAGGGCGCCTCGCTGCGCAGCATCGCCAGGACGAGCTCGCTGAGCGGGCCGCGGGCGGTGGGCAGGGGTGCGCTCACTCCGTGTCCTCGCCGAGGCTGTGCTCGATCTGACCTGTGTCGCTGGTCCGGCTTGTCCGGTCACGCATGACCCACTCCTCTCGCTCGGGCCCTCTCCATACCCGCGGCCCGCAGAGGCAATCACGAGCGAGCAGACTGGGGTCATGGCTCCCGCATCCGGCCCCCGCGCCGTCCTCGTCACCGGCTCCGCGCGTGGCATCGGCCGCGCCGTCGCCATGGCCTTCGCGCAGCAGGGCGATCGCGTGGCGGTCCACGTGCGCTCCGCGGTGGACGAAGGGAGGAAGACGGTCGACTCGCTCCCCGGCACCGGTCACGCCCTCGTCGTGGCCGACCTCGGCGAGGCGGACCAGTCAGCGGGGCTGCCCGCGGCCGCGGAGGAGGCGCTCGGTGAGCCGGTCACCGTGCTCGTCAACAACGCCGGGATCGCCACCAGCGCGGACCTGGCCCATCCTCCGGCCACCACAGATCCTTCGACGTGGCAACGACATTGGGAGACGTACCTGCGGGTCAACACCCTCGGGACGGCGGTGGTCACGCACGCGATGACCAGGCGACTGGTCGAGCTCGGGCTGCCGGGCCGGGTCATCAGCATCGGGACGCGGGGTGTGCACAAGGGCGAGCCGGACTTCCCGGCCTATGCCGCGAGCAAGGCGGCGCTGCACGCCATGGACGCGTCCCTCGCCGTCGCGCTGGCTCCGCACGGCATCGCCGTGGCGACCGTCGCTCCCGGGTTCATCGAGACCGAGCGGGTCGCCGACAAGCTCGCCTCACCGGCCGGCGACGAGATCCGGGGAGGATCTCCCTTCGGCCGGGTCGGTCGTCCCGAGGAGGTGGCCTCGGCGGTGCTGTGGCTCGCCTCCCCCGAGGCGGTCTGGGCCTCCGGGGCGACGCTCGACCTCAACGGCGCGTCCCACCTGCGGCCGTGAACCGCTACGTCGCGCTCCTGCGCGGGATCGCCCCGGCCCTGCCCAACAACAGCAATGTCCAGCTGCGCGGGGTGATCGAGGGGCTCGGGCACGAGCGGGTGGAGTCGGTCCTGGCGAGCGGCAACATCCTCTTCCGCAGCGAGCAGACCGATGTCCCGGAGCTGGAGCGGACGATCCAGCAGGCGCTCGTCGCCGAGCTCGGCATCGGTGGCGGCACGATCATCCGTGAGCTCGGCGAGCTGCAGGCACTCATCGACAGCGACCCCTTCCCCGGGCTGACGCACGGCCGCGGCAGCTACCTCGTCGCGACCTTCCTCAAGGACGGCGCCGGGCCGCCGGCCGACCTGCCCACAGACCCCGACCCGCGGATGCGCCTGGTCCGCTTCGACGAGCCGGCGCGAGCCTTCCTCGCGGTCATCGACAACAGCGAGCCCGGCAAGACCCCGGACTTCATGCGCTGGCTCGAGAGCACCCACGGCAAGGACATCACCACCCGCACCTGGCTGACGGTCCAGCGGATCGTGAAAAAGCTCGAGAGCGACTGAAGGTGCGAGGATCGTCGGCGTGCCGACGCCCCTGACCGAACCCCAGCAGACTCGCCGCCTGCTCGCCTGGATGGGCTCCGGGCTGCTCGCCGGCGGGATGCCGGTGCACGAGGTCGAGGAGGACGTGCGCGAGGCCGCGTCCGCGCTCGGCCACGACAGCATCGAGGTCGCCGCCTCCCCCACCGGCATGTGGGTCACGCTCTCCAGCGGTGAGGCGAGCACCTTCGAGTCCGTCGACGGTGGGGTGCGCCTCGACCAGCTCGCCGAGGTCACCGCCGTGCACGCTGCCCTGACCGCGGGCACACTCCCTGCCGCCGAGGCCCTCCAGCGCCTGTCGGTCCTGCGCCAGCGCCCGCACCGCTACCCCGCCTACGGATTGCCTCTCGGCACCTTCCTCGTCGCCACGGGCATCGCGCTCGTCCTCGCCCCCACCTGGTCGTCGATCGCCTTCGCCGCCGTCATCAGCCAGGTCGTCGCCGGGCTGATGGCGCTCAGCGGCCGCACCCTGCTCGTCGGGCCGCTGCTGCCCTTCCTCGCCGCCTTCGCCTCCTCCGCCGCCGCCTTCGCGCTCGCCGAGCGCGGGTTCGTCGACGCCCCGCTGTGGACCCTCGTGCCGCCCATCGCCGTCCTGCTCCCTGGCTCGCTCATCGTCACCGGGCTCACCGAGCTGTCGGCCGGCGCGATGATGGCGGGCACCGGGCGGCTGGCGTACGGCGGCACCCAGATGCTGCTGGCGGCACTCGGCGTCGGCGCCGCGGTGGCGGTGCTCGGCGTCCCGCTGTCGAGCCTCGACGGCGCCCGCCCCGATGGCCTGGGGTGGTGGGTCGCCCTCATCGGCCTCGTCCTCATCGCGGTGGGCATCACCCTCCTCGAGTCGGTGCCGCCCTCTCTCGTGCCCGCGCTGCTCGTCACGGTCCTCGCGACCTTCGTCGCCCAGTCGATCGGCAACATCGCCGGCGAAGGCCCCTGGGTCGGCGCCTTCCTCGGTGCGTGCGCCGCGAGCCTCACCGCGACCCTCGTGGAGTTCGTGCGGCCCCAGGTGCCGCGCGTCATCGCCTTCCTGCCGAGCTTCTGGCTGCTCGTGCCCGGGTCGCTCGGGCTGGTCTCCGTCGCCCAGATCGAGTCCTCGCCGACGGCCGGCGTGCTCGCGGCCGTCGAGGTCCTCGTCATCGTCGCGTCCATCGCCCTCGGCGTGCTCGTCGGAGCCGGCCTGGCCCACCCCCTTCGCTCCATGACGACCCGCCTCAGCCCGACCCGACGGGCCTTCGTCCGACAGCTCGCCCGTCGACCGATCCGCAAGCCCCGGCAAGCCGGCCAGGTCCCTCCGCCGCCTGATTGACCTGCAGTATTTCTGAGCACACGACGCGACCACACGAGCGAAGGGAGGGCTGATGGACTTCGACCTGACCGCGATCGGTGAGGGCCTCCCCTTCGCCGAAGCCTTGCCGCAACTGCGCGAAGCGATCGCCGCGCGTGGTGTCGCGGTCGTCCAGGCACCGCCGGGCTCGGGCAAGACGACCCTGGCACCACCGCTCGTCGCCAGCCACGTCGACGGTCGGGTGGTCGTGACCGGGCCGCGCCGGGTCACGGTCCGCGCCGCCGCCCGCCGCCTCGCGCAGCTCACCGGCACCCCACTCGGGGAGCTCGCCGGGTACACCGTCCGCGGCGAACGGCACGTGCAGCGCAGCACGCGGATCGAGTTCGTGACTCCCGGCGTGCTCGTCCGCCGCCTCCTCGCCGACCCCGAGCTCAACGCGACCGCGGCCGTCGTCCTCGACGAGGTCCACGAGCGCGGGCTCGACTCCGACCTGCTCCTCGGCATGCTCGCCGAGGTGCGCCAGCTGCGCGACCTGCCGCTCGTCGCCATGTCGGCCACCCTCGACGCCCCGGCGATCGCCCGCCTGCTCGGTGACGCCCCCGT
>JAKDKQ010000223.1 GCA_030453295.1 Janibacter sp. | reverse complement strand
GCGCAGCACAGCGCATGGATGGCTGACATTACGCGCTCAGGGCCCCGCTGGTGAATCGAGGTGCTTGTCATTTGTCGGCGTGGTTTCGGGCTCATCCACAGAGAGGGCAGCCGTCATGCGTGGGGGAGGAAATGGATGGATCTAGGACTCATCGTTGTCATAGGCGGTGTGGACACGGTGGACAACCGCCTCCAGCCCGCTGCTGCGGCCGATCTTGCCTGTGGACGACGCCGTGGATGGCACGTGGACAGGGCCGAGGGGCTGTGGGCGATGGGTGGTCGTCACCAGCCCCCCGCTGTCCTGCACAGTCTGTGCACAGGTTCGTCCTCAGGCACCTGTGGGTGACGGAATGCCGACTTTCCGGGATTCCCCGATCTGCTGCCGGTGGCCAGGCGCTGGAGAGCGTGTGCTGCGTCGAGATGTGCACGATGTGCGGCCACCCGTGGGCGAAGGTGTGGACGGCGACATGGAGATCACCGGAAAGTCGCGACTCACGAGTACCCACAAGAGTTTCCACAGGCTGGGGACATGTGGACGAAGGGGGTGGGCGACGAGTCCGGCTGCGGGGTCACGATTGGGTCTCCCGTCGCGCACAGCTGGGGAGAAGTCTGTGGACAACTCGACATGAGGGGTTGCCGAGGTCGACGCGAGGCGTCGGACCACGACGTCGCGAAGCGCCCGTGGGCGGTCAGACGGGTCAGCCGGCCTGCTGCTTGATGCGGTTGGTCAGCTCGGTGACCTGGTTGTAGATGGCCCGGCGCTCGCCCATGAGCTCACGGATCTTGCGTTCGGCGTGCATGACCGTCGTGTGGTCACGCCCGCCGAACTGCTCACCGATCTTGGGGAGCGACATGTCCGTGAGCTCTCGACAGAGGTACATCGCGATCTGGCGTGCCGTGACGAGCAGGCGGGTGCGTGAGGCGCTCTGCAGGTCCTCGATGTTCAGACCGAAGTAGTCAGCGGTCTGCGCCATGATCGTCGCGCTCGAGATCTCGCTGGACTGCTCGTTGGGGATGAGGTCCTTGAGCACGATCTGGGCCAAGCCGATGTCGACCGGCTGTCGGTTGAGGCTGGCGAAGGCGGTGACGCGGATGAGCGCACCCTCGAGCTCGCGGATGTTGGTGCTGATCCGGCTGGCGATGAACTCGAGGACGTCGGCAGGCACCGACAGCTTTTCCTGGATGGCCTTCTTGCGCAGGATCGCGATCCGCGTCTCGAGGTCCGGCGGCTGGACGTCGGTGAGCAGGCCCCACTCGAAGCGGCTGCGCATGCGCTCCTCGAAGCCGGAGAGCAGCTTGGGCGGGACGTCGGAGGTGATGACGACCTGCTTGTTGGCGTTGTGCAGCGTGTTGAAGGTGTGGAAGAACTCTTCCTGGGTCTGCATCTTGCCCTGGAGGAACTGGATGTCATCGATGAGGAGGACGTCGACATCGCGGTAGCGGCGCTGGAAGTTGGCCGCCTTGTCGTCGCGGATGCTGTTGATGAAGTCGTTGGTGAACTCCTCGGAGTTCACGTACCGCACCTTGACGTGGGGGTAGAGGCTGCGGGCGTAGTGCCCGATCGCGTGGAGCAGGTGGGTCTTGCCCAGCCCGGAGTCGCCGTAGATGAAGAGCGGGTTGTACGCCTTGGCGGGTGCTTCGGCGACGGCCACGGCGGCTGCGTGGGCGAAGCGGTTGCTCGCGCCGATGACGAAGGTGTCGAAGATGTACTTGGGATTGAGCCGGGTCAGCTCGACCTGCTCGGGCTCGGGTCGACCGCGGCGAGAGCGCACGGGGACCGGCTCTGGGTCCTCGTCGACCAGACCGTCGTCTCGGTCCTCGACCGGCAGCGTGGACGACAGGCCCTGGGGGCGGGGCGCCGGCTCGGGATCCGGCTCGGCCGCCAGTCCCTGGGTCGCCGGGAGGGGTTCGCCATCGGCCAGATCAGGATCGACCGTGACCGCCAGACGGATCTGGCGTCCCAGCTGGTCCGAGAGGGCCTGAGTGACGTGCCGACGCAGTCGTTGCTCGACGAAGTTCTTGGAGAAGTCGTCGGGGACGGCGATCAGGGCGGTGTCATCGAGCAGTCCCACCAAGCGGGCCATGCTGAGGAAGGCACGACGGGTGACGGGGACACCGTCAGCATCCAGGGACTCAAGGGTGGTGCGCCACACCTCGCCGAAGTCGACAGCGTCAGCCACTGGGCGCACACCTCAAATTCCTGCGGCTCGCGGGCCGATCGAGAGACTCTGACACCGGTCATCCTGCACCCTCGGAGGCGTCATCCACAAAGTTGTCCACAGACTGTGGGTATGCATGGAGGGCAGGTGGTGAGGGCTGACGCTAACAACACCCACGGGTCCGGGCAACCCGGGCGGAGCGGCAATCAAGGAGCAATCGGCGTGGCACCTCGAAATGGCGGTGCCGACGTGGCAACGTCGACCGGTTGAGCGCCGAGTCGACCTGCATGCCGCGCGGTTTGACCTGCTGAGTGGGCGTCCCGTACCTTGGACGTCGGCCTGTCGGCCGCTTTCGCATGCCCATGATCCAGCCGGACTTTTTGGCGTCCAGACGTGGGCTTCCGATCGTGGCCGAAGATGGCCGTCGACTTCAGCACCGGGCCCACAGGCCCACAGATCATCGGAGACCGTACATGAGCAAGCGCACCTTCCAGCCGAACAACCGTCGCCGCGCCAAGACGCACGGCTTCCGTCTGCGCATGCGCACCCGCGCCGGTCGGTCCATCCTGGCCAACCGTCGCGCCAAGGGCCGTTCCAAGATCTCGGCCTGACGAGCCGCCGGTGCTGCCCGCGCGGCACCGCCTGACGGACCGCGCGGACTTCGCGGCAACCATCCGGGGGCGAGGCGCACGACGTCACGGCTCCAGGCTGCTCGTGGTCCATGCCCGTGTGGCGGACGCGACCCAGACCGACGCCCGAGGAGACTCCTCCCCGCGCGTCGGTCTCGTCGTGTCCAAAGCAGTTGGCAATGCCGTGATCCGCACGCGGGTCAAGCGCCGGCTGCGCGCTCAGGCTGCGCTGCTGCTGACGCAGCTGCCTGTCGGCACCGACCTCGTGATCCGCGCCAACCCTGCGGCGGCGGACGCCTCCAGCGCAGATCTGGGCGCCGCCATGCGGCACTGCCTGAGGGGTCTGCTCGTTGGTGACCGTGGATGACGATCCTCGCGCTGCCGCTCGTGTGGCTCGTCCGTGGCTACCAGCTGCTCGTCTCGCCGCTGCTGCCCCAGACCTGCCGATACTTTCCCAGCTGCTCGGCCTACGGACTGACCTCCCTGCGCAGGTTCGGTCTCATCCGCGGCAGCTACCTGACCGTGCACCGCCTCGTGCGGTGCAATCCCTGGTCCGCCGGGGGCATCGACCACGTGCCCGAGACGTGGGCTCAGCGCGGCTCGCCTGACCTGGCCAGGCCGCGTTTTGCTGACATCGCGGAGCACGACGACGGCGTCGACACCGACGTCACCGAGCGAAGGACGTTCACCACGTGAGCTTCAGCGACATCATCTATCCCTTCGAGTGGCTCGTCTCCTGGATCATGTATCTGTGGCACGGGGCGCTCACGACGATCGGCCTCCCGGAGGCCAGCGGGTGGACGTGGACCCTGTCCATCGTCGGGCTCGTCCTCGTCATGCGGGCCGCGCTCATCCCGCTCTTCGTCAAGCAGATCCATGCCTCGCGCAAGATGCAGCTGATCCAGCCCGAGATGGCCAAGATCCAGGCCAAGTACAAGGGCAAGACCGACCCCGACTCCCGTCAGAAGATGACGGAAGAGACGATGGCGCTCTACAAGGACAGCGGGACCAACCCCTTCGCGTCCTGCCTGCCGATCTTCGCCCAGATGCCCTTCTTCTTCGGCCTCTTCCGAGTCCTCAACAGCCTCGACGAGATCGGATCCGGCGCCAAGGGCGGTATCGGGCCGATCACCCAGCAGGTCGCGGCCCAGGCGGAGTCGTCCTCCATCTTCGGTGCCCCGTTGTCCGCCCAGTTCCTGGGCACCGACGGGGGCATCAGCGTCAAGATCGTGACGATCACGCTCATCATCCTGATGTCGCTGACGACCTTCACGACGCAGTACCAGCTGATGCGCAAGA
>JAKDKQ010000222.1 GCA_030453295.1 Janibacter sp. | reverse complement strand
TGTCGGCCACCCTCGACGCCCCGGCGATCGCCCGCCTGCTCGGTGACGCCCCCGTGGTCGACAGCAAAGGTGCGCTGCACCCGCTCGAGACCCTCTGGGCGCCCGCTCCCGGCCCGAGGACCGACGCGCGCGGTGTGACCCGCGAGTTCCTCGACCACGTCGCGAGGACCACCGCGCACCACCATGACGAAGGGGGCGACACCCTCGTCTTCGTCCCCGGCGCCCGCGAGGTCGACCGGGTCGTCGAGCAGGTACGCGGCCTCGTCCCGGCCGCCGAGGTGCTGCCGCTCCACGGTCGCCTCGGGCCCCGCGAGCAGGACCGGGCGACCGGTGAGGGCCAAGGCGATTCGTCACGAATCATCGTCTCCACCGATCTCGCCGAGTCCTCGCTCACCGTGCCCGGCGTGCGGCTGGTCGTCGACGCGGCACTCTCGCGCGAGCCTCGCCGCGACGCAGCCCGGGACATGTCGGGCCTCGTCACCGTGCAGGCCTCGCGCGCCTCGATGACGCAGCGGGCCGGCCGCGCCGCCCGCCTCGGCCCGGGACGGGCCGTGCGCCTCGTCGAGGAGGCGGCGTGGTCGCGCGCACCCGAGCACGTCACCCCGCAGATCACGACGGCCGACCTCACCGAGACGGCGCTGACGCTCGCGGCGTGGGGGTCGCCTCGAGGTGAGGGCCTCCCTCTGCTCACCCCTCCCCCGATCGCCGCCATCGCGGCGGCGGAGTCCGGGCTGCAGGCGCTCGGGCTGCTTGACGACGCCGGCCGGATCACCCCGGACGGCGAGGCGGCGGCGCGCGTCCCCGCCGACCCCCGCCTGGCGCGAGCGCTGCTCGACGGGTCGCGTCTCGTCGGGCCGCAGGCCGCAGCCGAGGTGGTCGCGGCCCTGGCCGGGGACCTGCGCAGCGACGACGGCGATCTCGACCGGCTCGTGGCGGCCCTGCGCTCCGGGCGCTCCGGCGAGTCCGCCCGGTGGCGCCGTGAGGTCGACCGGCTGACCCGCCTGGTGACGGCTGGTCTGCATTCCCCTGGGGCAATGCAGGGACGTGGGGGCGGGCTGGTCGCCGCGCTCGCCCACCCGGGGCGCATCGCCCGTCGGGTGGGCGACGGACCCGCCTACCTCCTCGCCTCGGGGACGCGCGCCGCGCTGCCGGCGGGCAGCCCCCTTCGCCACCACGAGTGGGTCGTCGTCGCTGACGTCGCCCGCGCCGACGGCCGGGTCGCGGCAGGCACCGGTGCCGTCGTCCGGCTGGCCGCCGGCCTCACCCGCGACGAGGCCGAGGCCGCCGGCGCGGGCCTGCGGGTGCGTGAGGTGCGCGCCGACCTGGGCGAAGGAAGGGTCACCGCCCGCGAGGTCGACGCCATCGGGGCCATCGAGCTGAGCTCCACCCCGGTCCGCGCCGATGCGGCGACCGGTGCCGGGGCCGTGCGACGCGCCCTGGAGATCCAGGGCCTCGGCCTGCTGTCGTGGTCGCCCACCGCCGACGGTCTCCGCCGACGCCTGGCCGCGCTGCACCACCACCTCGGCGACCCATGGCCCGACGTCTCCGACAAGGCACTGGCAGCCCGCCTCGACGCGTGGCTCGGTCCGGAGCTGCAGCGCATCGCCACCGGGACGCAGATCGGGCGGATCGACCTGGGCGACCCCCTTCGCCGCCTGCTGCCGTGGCCGGAGGCGACCCGGCTCGACGAGCTGGCACCCGAGCGCCTGCCCGTCCCCAGCGGGTCACGCATCACGATCACCTGGCCGCCGCACGACGAGCCTTCTGCCGCACCGGTGCTCGCGGTCAAGTTGCAGGAGTGCTTCGGCCTGGCCGCGACCCCTCGGCTCGTCGACGGCCGGGTCCCCGTGCTCTTCCACCTGCTCTCGCCGGCGCGGCGACCGTTGGCGGTGACCGACGACCTGGCGTCCTTCTGGTCAGGCCCGTACGCGCAGGTGCGCGCCGAGATGCGCGGTCGCTACCCGCGGCACCCGTGGCCAGAGGACCCGTGGAGCGCCCCGGCGACCGCGCGGACCAAGCGACGCTCCTGACGCTCAGCGCCGGTCGGTGATCCGCAGGTAGTACCCGTCGGGGTCGTGCACGCGGAAGTCGGTCAGCCCCCACTCCCGGTCCTGCAGGTCCTCGGCGATCTCGATGCCGGCTGCCACGAGGCGGTCCCTCTCCGCGCGCACGTCGTCGACGCCGAGGACGATCTCGGTGCCGGTCGGGACCGCTCGGCGCTCGCTCGGCTGGGCGGGTGACTGCACCATCCCGATGCGCACCTCGTCCCTGACGATCGAGGCATAGGGCGGTCCCTCCTTGCGTCCGACGACCTCGAAGCCCAATGCCGTGTAGAACGCCAGCGAGGTCTCGATGACGGCCGGGAAGATCTCGATCCGCAGTGACATACCCATGCCCACGACGGTGCCACCCCGCCGGGAGTCAGTCCAGCAAAGTCCGCAGTACCCGGCGATAACCGGGCGCGGCCACGCGGGCGGCGAGGCTCTCCGCCCACGACAGTCGCGAAGGGAGCCACGGTAGCTCCACGTCCTGGCGCCAGGTGATCTGCGTCTTGCCCCCTCTGGAGGGGGCGAAGGTGGCCTCGATCCGGCCGGCGATGAGGGCTCCGGTCTTGGTCACGACGGCACGACCCCCGTTCACGCTCGGCGGCTCCCAGACCAGCACCCGCATCGTGTCGTCGAACCCGAGCGGCCCGAGGGCCGTGCGGCCGGTGAAACCGACGCCCTCACCCAGCGCGAGGGCCGGAGGGTCGAGCGCGACCGTCGTCAGGGGGATCACTGCGGTGTGGCGCTCGAGGTCCCACAGCCGCGCCCACGCTGCCAGCGGCTCCAGATCGGTCTCGACCCGCACGACGAATTCGCTCATGCGACCACGGTACGCAGCACCTCGGGCGCCCGACGCACCACGACCCGCTGCCCCCAGCCCAGCGTCAGCCGGTCCTCCTCCATGCCGTCACCGAAGACCACCAGGCCCTCCGACTCAACGTCGATGGCGAGCTCCTCCCCTGCGGCCATCGCCCCGGCGACGAGGTCGGCACCCGTGCTCGGTGAGGGCCAGGGCTCGCGGACGAACCACGACAACCGGGGCGAGGTCGGCTCGGGCAGCGACAGGTCCGGCGCCTGGACGCGCTGCAGCGACGCGCACCACCCCGTCGACCCGGTGCCGGTCCCGACGATCACGCCCGACGAGGACTGCCGCTCGACCCGGCCACCGACCTGCAGCGAGTAGCGCGCCGACTGGTGCCCGGCCTGCCCGACGAAGACCTCGTTGAGCGCGAGCAGGCGCTGACCGTCGTCGGCGACGGCCTCGACCATCGTGCGATCGAGGGTGCGGGCTGCTCCCTTCGCCACGAGCGGCAGGAGCCCTGCCACGGCCGACGCCGCGTGGGTCACGAGGACCCCGGCGTTGATCCCCGCCCGTGGGTCGACACCGATCACCGGCTGGCCGCGCAGGTACTTGGCGACGTTGGCGACCAGCCCGTCCGGGCCGACGGCGACGACGACGTCGCCCGGCTCGAAGACGAAGCGGGCCAGCTCGGCCCGCTCCACCGAGGCCCGGCGCCAGTCGGCGGGGATGGCCACGCCCACCGTGGCGAGCGCGACCTCGAGCGCCTCGTGGCCGGCGTCGACCTCGGCGATCGTCCGCCCGCGTGTCTCGAGGACGAAGCCGACCTGACCGCGTGTGCCGTGCCGGGCGAGCAGCTCTGCGTACTCGCTCGCCCGGTGGGCGACGACGACCCGTGGGGTGGCCATCGCTCAGACCTCCTCTCGCGCCGTCGTCGCGGCCGGAGCCTGACCGACGGCCAGCCGACCCAGCACGCTGCTCACGACATCGGGCGTCAGGACGAGCTGGTCGATGTCGGGCAGGTTGCCCGCCAGCTCACGCAGCGCCAGCGCCATGAGCACCTCGGGCGCCACCTCGCCCTGTGCTGCCAGACGGGCCCGCTCGGCCTCCGCCTCTGCGGCCC
Source organism: Janibacter sp. (assembly GCA_030453295.1). Lineage (GTDB taxonomy): Bacteria > Actinomycetota > Actinomycetes > Actinomycetales > Dermatophilaceae > Janibacter. The sequence continues at coordinate 120 of JAKDKQ010000222.1, read as the reverse complement.
CCATGGCCTCGGTCGCCTCGGCGCTCGCCCTCGCGAGCGAGACGGTGCGCTCACCCTCGGCAGTCACGGTGACCCGGTCGGCGGCGGCGCTGTCCTGCGCCTCGCGCACCCGGTTGGCAC
>JAKDKQ010000221.1 GCA_030453295.1 Janibacter sp. | reverse complement strand
CGATCCCGACCACACCGAGCTCGAGGGGAGCCACCGATGAACGACACCCGCACCCGCCGCCCGACTCGGCAGCGGACCGCGATCGAGGCCGATGTCGATCGCTACGACGAGTTCCGCTCGGCCCAGGAGATCCACGCCAGCCTCGCCTCCGGCGGGGACAAGATCGGCTTGGCGACGGTCTACCGGACCCTGCAGGCGATGGTCGACGAGGACGCGCTGGATGCCCTGCGCACCGACGACGGCGAGCAGGTCTACCGTCGGTGCAGCACCGGGCACCACCACCACCTCGTGTGCCGCGAGTGCGGCCGGACCGAAGAGGTCGAGGGCCCGGCCGTCGAGCGGTGGGCCGAGCGGGTCAGCGCGGAGCACGGGTTCACCGAGGTCGCGCACACGCTCGAGCTCTTCGGTCGGTGCGCGGACTGCGCCTCCCGGCCGGCGTCCTAGAGCTGGAGCTCCTTGACGGTCTTGGTGATGCGCTCGCCGTCCTTCGCGAGGAACATGATCGACCCGTACTCCAGGGGGATCCAGTCGTCGCCGTCCTCGCTGAGCGGCTCGGAGGCGAAGACGGCCGCCGTCGCCTCCTCCTCGGTGCACTCCTGGAAGCCGTAGTTGGCCTCGTCGTGCTGGAAGTCGCGACCCAGCAGCAGGTACATCGGCTCCAGGAGCATCGAGAGCGAGAAGTCATCGGTGCCCGGGCCGGCCTTGCGCAGCTCGCGCCAGTCCCCTGCCGGATCGACCTCGCCCTGGTGCCCGAGCCCCCAGTTGATCCCGATGATCCGGTCCTGCGAGACCAGGGCCATCTTCAGCTTGGTCAGCCCCGGTAGGTCAAGGTCCTTCATCGCCTTGGCGATGAGCCGCACCATCTCCTCGACCGCGCGCTGGACGTCCTCGTCACTGTCACCCTCGAGCAGGGACAGCAGGAGCGCGTAGATGAACTCGGTGTCGGTCGTACCGAGCATCTGCGTCAGGTACTCGTCCTTGCAGTGCTGCAACAGCTCGCGCTGCAGGACCTGCCAGCCCGGGAGGTAGCCGTTCTGAGCCACGATCCACCGAGTCCCCTCGAAGCAGAAGGGATGGCAGTTCTCGTCGGCCATGACGACCTTGGCGTCGTAGGCAGCGGCTCGCACGTGCGCCAGCATGGTGCTGGCCTGGAGGCTGGGGAGCATCCGAGTGGCGTTGTCGTCGTAGAAGGCGGCCATCGGCCGGCGGTAGATGAAGGGCTCCTCCGGCTTGAGCAGGTGCTCGCTCCACGCGCCGAACCCCCACCCCGCCAGCTGCAGCTCGGGGTGACGCTCCGGGTCGAGGGCCTGGTTGATCAGGCTGTTCTCCGGCTTCAGCAGGAGGTTCTCCAACGAGATCTCCGGACCGATGTAGGCAAGAACTCGGCACATACGTTCTCCTCAATGACAGATCGATGAACGCAGGTCGCGCGGGCCTCGCCAGCGTATGGCACGGCGTCCTCTCGAACAGTGTCGGCGAGGGGGCAGGACCGGGCGCGGCTGGTGCTGGCCCCCTTCCCCGGTCAGCGATCGTGCCTGACTAGGAGGCCGAGGGCGCGTCGACCGCCCCGCCGTACCGCCGCTCACGCTGGGCGTAGGTCTCGATGGCCTCCCACAGGTGGCGCCGGTCGTAGTCGGGCCACAGCGTGTCCTGGAAGACCATCTCGGCGTAGGCGGACTGCCACAGCAGGAAGTTGCTCGTGCGCTGCTCCCCCGAGCTGCGCAGGAAGAGGTCGACGTCCGGCATCGTGGGCTCGGTGAGGTAGCGGGCGATGGTGCGCTCGTCGATGCCCGAGCCCTTGAGCCGACCCGCCTTGACGTCGTCGGCGATGCGGCGCACGCCGTCGACGATCTCCGCACGCCCGCCGTAGTTGACGCAGAAGTACAAGGTCATCGCGTCGTTGTCCTTGGTCATCTCCTGGGCGATCTCGAGCTCCTTGATGACCGAGCTCCACAACCGCGGGCGACGACCGACCCAGCGCATCCGCACACCCCACGAGTTCAGCTGATCGCGACGACGACGGATGACGTCGCGGTTGAAGCCCATGAGGAAGCGCACCTCCTCGGGCGAGCGGCGCCAGTTCTCCGTCGAGAAGGCGTACGTCGACAGGTGCTTGACGCCGATGTCGAGGGCGCCGGCGACGACATCGAGGAGCGCGCCCTCTCCTGCCTCGTGGCCTTTGGTGCGGGCCAGCCCCCGCTGGTTGGCCCAGCGGCCGTTGCCGTCCATGACGATGGCCACGTGGCCAGGGACGAGGTCCGCGGGCACGGGCGGCGGCGTCGCTCCGCTCGGGTGGGCGAAGGGGGTCTCGTAGCGGCTCATCCGGTCCTCTGCGGTGTGTGGTGGTCCAGTCGGGGCTGGTCGACGCGGGTGCGATCGACGTGACGAAGGGAGAGCACCCCACGCTCGAGGTGCCACTGGAGGAAGGCCGAGGTCAGGCCGGAGCCCTCGCGGCGATGCCGGTCCAGCGAGGCGTCGGCAGCGACCCAGTCCCCGGCGAGCAGCGCCGCCAGCAGCTCGAGGGTCTCGGTTGCGGGTGAGGACGATCCGGGCACCCGGCACAGCCGGCAGAGCACGCCGCCGGAGCTGACGTGGAAGGCGCGGTGCGGCCCCGCGTCACCGCACTGGGCGCAGTCGTGGAAGCTCGGCGCCCACCCCGCGACCGCCAGGGCGCGCAGCAGGTAGGCGTCGAGGATCAGCTCGGACGCATGGTCGGCGTTGGCCAGGGTGCGCAGCGCGCCCGCGAGCAGCAGGTACTGCTGGACCGACGGCTCGTGCTCCTCCGTGAGCCGGTCGGCCGTCTCGAGGATGGCGCTCGCCGCGGTCCACCGCGAGTAGTCACGAGCGAGCGCGTCGCCCCAGGCGTCGAGCGACTCGGTCTGGGTGACGGTGTCGAGGTTGCGTCCCTCGTAGCACTGCAGGTCGACGTGCATCCCCGGCTCGAGGCGGGCGCCGAACTTGGACTTGGTGCGGCGCACCCCCTTGGCCACCGCGCGGATCTTGCCGCGACCGCGCGTGAGCACGGTGATGATCCGGTCGGCCTCACCCAGCTTGTGGGTGCGCAGCACGACCCCGGAGTCGCGGTAGAGGGGCACTGGCTCATTGTCCCCCTTCGCACCGACACGACACGCGCCCCCACGCCGACGCCACGCTCTCGAACATGCGTTCGACCTGATGCTAGCCTCGAGACATGCTGGCGCTCCAGTCCTCGCTCTTCGACACGGCAGACTCCCCCACGCTCGGCGACCTCGAGCGACGCCACCGACGCTTCCTCGACGAGACCGCGTGGCTCGACCTGGTGCCGGGCTGGGCCTGCGGCAGCGACCAGGTGCTCGACACGTTGCTGCACGAGGTGCCGTGGCGGGCCGAGCGCCGGCAGATGTACGACTCGGTCGTCGACGTGCCGCGCCTGACCTGCTTCTACGGCGAAGGGGAGTCCCTCCCCCATCCGCTGCTCACCGACATGCGCGAGCGGCTCTCGCAGCACTACGCGGCCGAGCTCGGCGAGCCCTTCGTCACCGCCGGGCTGTGCCTGTACCGCCATGGCGAGGACTCCGTCGCCTGGCACGGTGACCGCATCGGACGAAGTCGCGACGAGGACACGATGGTCGCGATCGCCTCGCTGGGCTCGGCCCGCCACCTGGCCCTGCGTCCGCGCGACGGCGGCCGCTCGCAGCGCGTCTCGCTCGGCCACGGCGATCTCGTCGTCATGGGCGGCGCCTGCCAGCGCACCTGGGACCACGCCGTGCCCAAGACGAGCGCAGCCGTCGGGCCGCGGGTGTCGATCCAGTTCCGTGTGGCCGGAGTCCGCTGAGTCGGTTGAGTCATCGCACCCATGCCGCTCGCGACGCAGTGCCGAGATGATGGTCATGGCGCTCGTCCGAGCCCCATCAGGGCAGGAGGACCCCATGTCGCGTCAACCGCACCCAGACCACACCGTGACGGCCGTCGACGAGCTCGTGGCCGCAGGCATCATCAACCCCGCAGACCGTGACCGTGCGCTCACCGTCATGACCGGCACCGACCAGGGGAGCACGGGGCGTGGCCGTCTGGCCGGGGAGATCAGCGCCTATGTCGGTGGGGTGCTCGTCTTCAC
>JAKDKQ010000220.1 GCA_030453295.1 Janibacter sp. | reverse complement strand
CGCACGGTCTGCGGTGGGAGCACGCGGAGCGGCCGCTCGCCCATGTCGCGGGAGCGGGCGAAGGGGGTGTCGCCCTCCACGCCGACGCCGAGGCGACCGCTGCGGAGCTCGATCGCGAGCACGCGGGGGACGGGGAGGCCTGGCTGCGCATGGTGCAGCAGTGGCAGCGGGTGCGTGACCCGCTGCTGGGCGCCCTGCTCACCCGGTGGCCGCCGGTCAAGGACGTCGCTCGGGTCCTCTCCCGCCTGGGGCTGCGTGAGGCCCCGGATCTGGCCCGGCTCGCGGTGCTGCCGGTCACTCAGCTGGCAGCGGAGAGCTTCGGTGGCGCCGGGGCCGGCCAGCTGTTTGCGGGCAATGCGATGCACGCCGACATCCCGCCGACCTCCGCCGGCAGCGGCCTCTACGGATGGCTCATGACGATGCTCTGCCAGGACGCGGGCTTCCCGTCGCCGCAGGGCGGTACCCGGGAGCTCGCCGAGGCACTGCGTCGCCGGGCGGAGTCCGCGGGCGCGCGGATCGAGACCGGCACCTCCGTGTCGAGGGTCGTCGTCGCCGGCGGACGGGTGCACGGCGTGGAGCTGGACGGCGGGCGGCGGGTGCGCGCGCGTCGCGCCGTCGTGGCGGACACGAGCGCCCAGGCCCTCTACGAGCGCCTGCTCGACCCCGGCTGCGTGCCGGAGGGGTTGCGACGCCGGATGCAGCGCTTCACCTGGGACCTGCCCACGCTCAAGCTCAACCTGCGTCTCGACGCGCCGATGCCGTGGACGGCCCCGGCAGCCCGAGGCGCAGGTGTGGTGCACGTGGGCCAGGACCTGCCCGGACTCGTGCGGTGGTCCGCGGACCTGGAGAGCGATGTCGTGCCCGAGCGGCCCTTCGCGCTCGTCGGTCAGATGACGACGATCGACCCATCCCGCTCGCCCGTGGGGACCGAGGCGCTGTGGCTCTACACCCACCTGCCGCGCGGGCGGCATGATGACCCTGCCGCGGTCGACGAGGTCGTCGCCGGGTGTGAGGACATGCTCGAGTCGCTGGCCCCCGGCTGGTCGACCCACGAGGTCGGCCGGTGGATCCAGAGCCCCCGCGACCTGCAGGAGGCGGATGCCAACCTCGGCCACGGGGCCGTGGGCGGCGGCACCCAGCAGCTCTTCCAGCAGGCGATCTGGCGTCCGGTGACCGGACTGGGTGGGCCACGCACGCACATCGCCGGGCTCTACCTCGGTAGCGCGGCCACCCACCCGGGGGGCGGCGTCCACGGTGGCTGCGGGTACCTCGCAGCCCGCGCAGCCCTGCAGGACTCGCGCTGGTGGGGGCGCCCGCGCCAGCAGCTGCTCGTGTCGACTCTGCAGCGGATGCACAGCAGCGCCTGACCGAGCCGAGCCGAGCCGACAGTGGGTCAGGGCGCGGCTCGCGGGGCTTGACGTCGCGAATGTCCCGGGTCTCCGTCGCCTCCGGTCCTGACTCGTCCCGTGAATCATGATCCACGGGGCGAGTCAGGACCGGAGGCCCGAAGCGATGGGTGGACTCGCGAAGGGGCGTGGCGGATCGCACCGCGGCCAGCGAGTCGGCCCGTCAGTCGGTCGGGCGGAGCACCGTCATCCGGTGCGCCGCGCGGGTGAGCACGACGTAGAGCACGCGGGCGCCGCCCGGGGACTCCGAGACGATCGCGTCGGGGTCGACGACGAGCGTTGCATCCCACTCCAGGCCCTTGCTCGACAGCGGGTCGATGACGACGACCCGGCCACCGTGCGAGCCGTCGAGCGGCAGGACCGCATCGCCGTGACGCTGCGGGGTGATCACGGCGATCGACCCGTCGACCTCCTGAGCCAGAGCCTCGAGGGCCTGTGCCGCAACGGTGCCCACATCGGGTCGGGAGGTGTCCAGGGCGTCACCGAAGGTGATCTCGATCGGGTCGACGCCCGTCTCGCGCACGGCGTCGGGGATGTCGGCGTCGGGGACGATCGGCAGGATGACATCGCGCGCGTAGTCGAAGATCTCCTGCGCGTTGCGATAGTTGGTGGTCATGTGGAAGGCCTGTCGCGGCTGGTTGCCGTAGGCCTCCTCACGCGCCTGGTCGGCCTCGGCGATGTCCGCCCAGGACGACTGGGCCACATCGCCGACGACGGTCCACGAGGCGCGGCGACCGCGGCGACCGATCATCCGCCACTGCATGGGCGAGAGGTCCTGCGCCTCGTCGACGAGGACGTGTGCGTACTCGGCGGGTCGGCCGACGGTGCCGTGGAGCAGGCGCTCGCGGGCGTTGGTCGGGGTGAGGCTGTGCGACATCTCGGGAGCGGTGATCGCCGAGCCCATGGCCCGCAGCTCCTCGACGCCGTCGAGCTCCTCGATCTCGTAGAACGAGCGCTCCTCCGGCTCGGCGTGCTCGACCTGCCCGAGGCGGACCGACAGGTCGTCGACGAGCGCGACGTCGGAGACGCTCCACGTGCCGGCCTCGAGCGTCTCGCGGGCCGAGTGCGCCAAGGCTGCGGCGTCGCCCTGGCTGAGCACGGAGCGGCACACCTCGTAGGCGAGCTCGGTGTCGGCGAGCCACAGCAGGGCCTCGCGAGGGTCGACCTGCGGCCACCACTCGGCGAGGAAGTCGTCGACGGCCAGCGACTCGTCGAAGGAGTCCATGAACTCGTCCCGATCGCCCTCCCGGACCTGGCGCCACGCAGCCTCTGCCAGGAGCTCACGCACGTACTTGGTCGCCTGGTTGCGGGTGCGGTCGCGCAGCGCGCGCCGGCGGATGTCGTCGAGCGCCCGCTCCTCGAGCCGGACCGGCAGTCCGCCGACCATGGCGCGCAGGCTGGTGGGGGCGTCGGGCACCTGTCGGGACGCGAGCCGCTTCAGGACGGTGCGCATCTGCAGCGAGCCCTTGATCGCGGCCACCTCGGGTGGATCGTGGCGGACCGCGGTGATGACGTCGACGACGTCGCCGAGGGAGCGCAGGACGACCGAGTCCTCACCGAGCGAAGGGAGGACCCGCTCGATGTAGGCGGTGTAGGCCGAGGACGGTCCGATGACCAGGATGCCGCCGGACTCGTAGCGACGCCGGTTGGCGTAGAGCAGGTAGGCAGCGCGGTGCAGGGCGACGACGGTCTTGCCGGTGCCGGGGCCGCCGCTGATCTCGGTGATCCCGCGGTCGGTGGCGCGGATCGCCTCGTCCTGGTGGGTCTGGATCGTCGCGACGATGTCGCGCATCTGCTGACCGCGGGTGCGGGTGAGGGCCGCCAGCAGGGCGCCATCACCGACGATCACCATGTCGTCGGGGGCCTGCGGGACCATGAGGTCGTCCTCGACACCGATGACCTCGTCGCCGACGGAGCGCAGCACGCGACGGCGGATGACGCCGTGGTTGTCGACCGGGGTGGCCCGGTAGAACGGGGACGCAGCGGGGGCGCGCCAGTCGATGACGAGCGGCTCGTACTCGTCGTCGCGCACCCCGAGACGGCCGATGTAGCGGATCTCGCGGTCGGAGGGTCCGTCAGACTCCCCGTGCTCGAGATCGAGACGGCCGAAGACGAGACCCTCGTGCTGGTTCTCGAGGTGGGAGAGGCGTCGGGCGGCGGTGTAGACGAGGGCGTCCCGCTCGAAGAGCCCGGACATCTCCTCGTCGCGCACATCGCCGGTGCGGTCGGTGCGGCCGCGGGACATGCCGTCGACTGCGACGAGGTCTGCTCGCTTGCCGGCCTTGGCCAACTCGGTGTGGACGCGATCGAGGTGTCGTTGCTCGATGGCGATCTCCGCCGCGACGGCGTCGACGTGGGTGTCGGTCACGTGTCGTCCTGCTCTTCCTGCGGGTCGGGCGAATCCACAAGTCTAGTTCCTCCGCAGGGCGCTTCGGTGCCCGGTCAGGGGGTGGCGGCAGGGGACCGGCAAGAACTTGTCGCGTCATCTTGATTTCACCCTCAACAAAGTGTCACTATCGACAGGTCGGCTTCGGCCGACGGTCGCGCGGTCGGTGTCCCCCCTGATGTCTGGACCCGCGACCTGGGGCGCAGCTCACGACAGATACCCCCTGCCTGCCGAGAGCTGCGCCCCCCTTTGTGCCCTTTTCCGGTCGGCGCACCGCTCCCGGCCCCGGGTCTCGTAGGCTCCCCCCGTGAAGGTTCTCGTCATCGGCTCCGGCGCCCGCGAGCA
>JAKDKQ010000020.1 GCA_030453295.1 Janibacter sp. | reverse complement strand
CGCGCAGCTCGGCGTCGACCATCGCCCACATCCACTCACGCTGCTGCTCGGCCCGACGGCCGTGCAGCGAGCCCTGCTCCTCGAGCCACGCGCGGTGCTCGAGCACGGCCTCCCACACGTCGTCGAGACCGTCGCCGGTGTAGGCGCTGCAGGTCAGGACCGGTGGGCGTCGGGCGTCGGGGTCGGAGTTCATCAGGCGCATCGCACCGGAGAGCTCCCTGGCGGCGACCCGGGCATCACCCGCGTGCTCACCATCGGCCTTGTTGACCGCGATGACATCGGCCATCTCGAGGATGCCGCGCTTGATCCCCTGCAGCTGATCACCGCCACGGGCGAGCGCCAGCAGGAGGAAGGTGTCGACCATCTCGGCGACGGCGACCTCGGACTGGCCGACGCCGACTGTCTCGACGAGCACGACGTCGTAGCCGGCGGCCTCGAGGACGAGCATCCCCTCACGCGTCGCGCGGGCCACCCCGCCGAGGTGCGCGCCCGACGGCGAGGGCCGGACGAAGGCGTCCTCGCTGGCCGTCAGCGCCGCCATGCGGGTGCGGTCACCGAGGACCGATCCGCCCGTGCGCGAGCTGCTCGGGTCGACCGCGACGACGGCAACCCGGTGCCCCCGCTCGATCAGCCGCGTGCCGAGAGCGTCGATGAAGGTCGACTTGCCGGCCCCCGGGATGCCCGAGATGCCGACGCGCAGCCCGTGGCCGGTGTCCGGCGCGATGAGCGCGAGCAGCTCGCGGGCCCGCTCCCGGTGGTCGGGGCGCGAGGACTCGACGAGCGTGATCGCACGGGCGACGTGCGCCCTCGAGCGATCACGCACCCCCTGTGCGAGGTCGGCGACCGACTCAGCCATCGGAGCCGGCGGCCCGCTCCCGCAGGCGGTCGACGAGGCGACCGGCCGCCGTGGCGATGACGGTGCCGGGCGGGTAGATGTCGTCGGCGCCCGCGGCGCGCAGCTCCTCGAAGTCCTGGTCGGGGATGACCCCGCCCACGACGATCATGAGGTCCTCGCGCCCGAGGGCGTCGAGCTCGGCCCGCAGCGCCGGCACGAGGGTCAGGTGACCCGCGGCGAGGGACGACACGCCCACGACGTGGACGTCACCCTCGACGGCCTGTCGGGCGACCTCGCCGGGGGTCTGGAAGAGCGGGCCCACGTCGACGTCGAACCCGAGGTCGGCGAAGGCCGTCGAGATGACCTTTTGTCCGCGGTCGTGCCCGTCCTGGCCCATCTTGGCCACGAGGATGCGGGGGCGCCGGCCCTCGGCCTGCTCGAAGTCCTCGACCTTGGCCAGGACCTCGTCCACGGCCCCGCCCTTGCCTGCCTCGTCCCGGTACACACCAGAGATGGTACGGATCTGCGCGGTGTAGCGGCCGTAGACCTCCTCGAGCGCCGAGGAGATCTCACCGACGGTCGCCTTGGCCCGGCCGGCGTCGATCGCGAGCGCGAGGAGGTTGGTCTCGATGGAGCCGCCCTCGGCCCGGGCCGCCTCGGTGAGGGCTGCGAGGGCCGCGCGGACCTCCCCTTCGTCCCGCTCGGACCGCAGTCGCTCCAGCTGGGCGATCTGCGAGGCGCGGACCGCGGCGTTGTCGACCTTGAGGATCTCGATGGCCTCGTCGACCGTGCTCTCGGTGACCGGGTAGGTGTTGACCCCGATGACGGGCTGCTGACCGGAGTCGATGCGCGCCTGGGTGCGGGCGGCCGCCTCCTCGATGCGCATCTTGGGGATGCCGGCCTCGATGGCCTTGGCCATGCCGCCGGCCTTCTCGACCTCGTCGATGTGGGCCCAGGCGCGCTGCGCGAGGTCGTGGGTCAGCCGCTCGACATAGGCGCTGCCGCCCCACGGGTCGATGACGCGGGTCGTGCCGGACTCCTGCTGCAGCACCAGCTGGGTGTTGCGGGCGATGCGGGCGGAGAAGTCGGTCGGCAGCGCGATCGCCTCGTCGAGAGCGTTGGTGTGCAGGCTCTGCGTGTGGCCCTGGGTCGAGGCCATCGCCTCGATGCAGGTGCGCGAGACGTTGTTGTAGACGTCCTGCGCGGTCAGTGACCAGCCCGAGGTCTGCGAGTGGGTGCGCAGGGAGAGTGACTTGGGGTTGGTCGGCTCGAAGTTTTCCTTGACCAGGCGGGCCCACAGCAGACGCGCGGCGCGCAGCTTGGCGACCTCCATGTAGAAGTTCATGCCGATCGCCCAGAAGAAGGACAGCCGCGGCGCGAAGGAGTCGACGTCCATGCCGGCCTCCTTGCCGGCCCGGATGTACTCGATGCCGTCGGCGAGGGTGTAGGCGAGCTCGAGGTCCTGCGTCGCCCCGGCCTCCTGCATGTGGTACCCGGAGATCGAGATGGAGTTGAAGCGCGGCATCCGCTGGCTGGTGAAGGCGAAGATGTCGGAGATGATCCGCATCGACGGGGTCGGCGGGTAGATGTAGGTGTTGCGGACCATGAACTCCTTGAGGATGTCGTTCTGGATGGTGCCGCTCAGCTGCTCCGGGCTCACCCCCTGCTCCTCGGCCGCGACGACGTAGAGGGCGAGGATCGGCAGGACCGCGCCGTTCATCGTCATGGACACGCTCATCCGGTCCAGCGGGATACCGCCGAAGAGGGTGCGCATGTCGTAGATCGAGTCGATGGCGACACCGGCCATGCCGACGTCGCCGGAGACGCGCGGGTGGTCGCTGTCGTAGCCACGGTGGGTCGCCAGGTCGAAGGCGACCGAGAGGCCCTTCTGCCCGGCCGCGAGGTTGCGTCGGTAGAAGGCGTTGGACTCCTCTGCGGTGGAGAAGCCCGCGTACTGACGGATCGTCCACGGCTGGTTGACGTACATGGTCGGGTACGGACCACGCAGGAAGGGAGCGGTCCCGGGGGCCGTCTCGAGGAAGTCCAGGTCTGAGGTGTCGGCCTCGGTGTAGACCGGCGCGACATCGATGCCTTCGGGCGTGTGCCAGCCGTCGGCCGCGCCGGGGGTGGCCTCGAGGGCCTCCTGCCAGAGGTCGGCCCCGTCGGCGGAGGGAGCGCCCTCGCCGAGGTCGACCGTGTCGAAGGTGGGGATCTGCGTGCTCATGCCCGGGCTCCTGCCTGCTGTGCACCAAGGGTGGTGAGGAGGTCGTCGAGGAAGGTGACGATGTCCATGCCGTCGCGCACCTCTGCGTCGACAGCGGTGTCGCCGAGCTCCGTGCCGGAGCCGGCGACGAGGATGCGCTCCACGCCCGCTGCACGAAGGGAGGAGACGCTCGCCTCGGCGAGGGCCGCGTACCCCTTGGCCGAGGAGGCGATGATCGCGACCGGCCCGCTCTGCGCCGGGATCGAGTCGGCATCCGTGACCTCGACGACGTCGGGCCTGATACCGGCGACACCGAGGAGGTTGCTGACGAAGCTCAACCGGGCGGTGTGCTCGCGGGCCGGGCCGAGGGCCAGGACGGGGACGCTGATGTCTCCCGCGGCAGTCCGCTCGCGCAGCGCCTCGAAGACCTCGGCGTCACGACGACGCGGGAGTCCCTCGCCGGGCAGCTCCACGCGTGCGGTGCGCTCCAGCAACTTTTCCCCCGCGAGCGGGAAGGTCGACGTGCCGGTGATGGGCTGGACACGAGTGGCCAGGGCGGCGTCGCGCTCGGCGCGGGTTGCCGCCAAGCGCTCGGCGATCACACCGGACGCCAGCCCGGCGGCGGCTCCGCCGGCAGCGTCGAGCTCGCCGAACCAGGTCCAGGCGGCGCGCGCCAGCTGGTCGGTCAGGGACTCGACATAGGCCGACCCGCCAGCAGGGTCCGCGACCCGGGCGACATTGGACTCGGAGGCGAGCAGCGACTGGGTGTTGCGGGCGACCCTGCGGGAGAAGGCGGTCGGCAGCCCCAGCGCGTGGTCGTAGGGCAGCACGGTGATCGCGTCGGCGCCACCGGCAGCCGCGGCGAAGCAGGCGATCGTGTCGCGGAGCAGGTTGACCCACGGGTCTGTGCGCGTCTGCATGCGCGAGGAGGTCACGGCGTGGATCCAGGCGCCCCGGTCGGCCTCGGGCACATCGAGCACCTCGCCGACCCGGGCCCAGGTGCGGCGGAGCGCACGCAGCTTGGCGATCGTGGCGAACTGGTCTGCCGTGGCGGCGACGCGGAAGTCGATCCGGCGGAAGGACTCGGCCGGCTCGATGCCCGCCTGCGACAGGTGACGGACGTACTCCAGCGCGGTGGCCAGGGCCAGGGCGATCTCGTCCTGGTCGCTCGCCCCGGCATCGTGGTGCACCCGCGAGTCGACGGTGATCGCCCGCACGCCGGTGAAGCGGTCACGACAGGTGGTGACGGCATCCGCGAGGGCCGTGAGGTCCGGCGTGCCGCCGCGTGCGGCGACCTGGCCGACGGGGTCGTGGCCGAGGCTGCCGCGGACGACGGAGGGGTCGACCCCCTTCGCCTCCCAGGCAGCGACGAGGGCCGCAGCGGCTGCGGGCTGGTCGTCGACGGAGCTGACGACGACCGGCGCCAGGTCGACCTGGACGTCGGTGAGGACCTCGCTGACGTCGGCTGCGGCGATGCCGTCGGCGCCGACGTGCAGCCAGACCGAGCTGACGCCACGCTCGAGGTCGTCGAGGACCGACTTACGGCTGACGGCCGCGTCCGGGTCGTCGTGGAGCTGGCGCAGATCCCATGGCAGGTCCGGGTTGCGCGGGCCGCGCCCACGGGTGAAGGGCATCGAGCCCGGCAGCCCGAGCGCCGTGCCCGGCTGCGGCCAGTAGATCGGGTCGATGTCGACGCCCCCGGGCAGATGGCTGGTCAGGGCCTCACGAGCGCCCTCCGCATCGACCGTGCGGCCCTCGGGCCGGGACTTGTTGACCACACCAGCGGCCAGCTCGGCCCACTCGTGCGGACCCGTCCGCGGGAATCCCGCGGCCAGCCCCATGGTCTCGTGCTCTGCAGGGGGAAGGGTCATCCTCGTAGCGCTCCTCATCGACCCGGACGTCGGCGCGCGGCCGACGGCATGACTGACTTCGCACCCTACCGATCAGGGTTGCCACATCGAGGGGGTGTCCACGTCGCGTGCACCACAGTGGGCGGGCGACGCCGGACCCGGCGGCTCAGTCCAGGGGGCCGAAGGTGGCACCGCGCGCCGTGAGCTCGGCCTCGCCACCATCGAGCGCGGTCAGCACCCAGATGCCGTGCTCGGTGATGGCCACCGAGTGCTCCCAGTGGGCTGCCGGACGACCGTCGTCGGTGACGACGGTCCAGTCGTCGTCGAGGACGTGGTTGGCCTGGTCACCGAGCGTCACCATCGGCTCGATCGCGAGGGTCGCGCCGACCGGAGTCTGCGGCACCCGTCCGCGGACGCGGTAGTTGGGGACATTGGGCGGCAGGTGCATGTGCTCGCCGATGCCATGGCCCGTGTAGTCCTCGACGATGCCGTAGGACACTCCGTCGGTCCGGCCGTCCGCGCGGATCGAGTCCTCGACCGCGCCACCGATGTCGTTGAGGTCGCCTCCGGGACGAAGGGAGGCCACTCCGGCCCAGAGCGAGCGGCGGGTGATCTCCGACAGTCGCGCAGCAGCCGGGTCACCCGTCTCGTCGCCGCCGACGACGACGGTGATCGCGGCATCGCCGTTCCACCCGTCGACCTCGGCGCCGCAGTCGATGCTCAGCAGGTCGCCCTCGCGCAGCACCCGCTCCCCCGGGATCCCGTGGACGATCTCGTCGTCGACGGACGTGCACAGCGTGTGGCTGTACCCGGGCACCAGCTGGAAGTTGGGGATGCCTCCGCCGCTGCGGATGAAGTCCTCCGCCAAGGCATCCAGCGATCCGGTGGTCATGCCGGGGCGCACCTGCGTGCGCAGCATGTCGAGGGTGCGGCCGACGAGCAGGCCCGCCACGCGCATCGCCCGGAGCTGGTCCGGGGTGCGTGAGCGGACCCGCTCGCGACCGAAGAGTGACACGAGGTCAGGCGCCCAGCGCGGCGACGATCCGCTCGGCGACCTCGTCGACCGCGCCCTCGCCGTCGACCTTCACGAGCAGGTTGCGCTCGGCGTAGGCGTCGGACAGCGGCTTGGTCTCGCGGTGGTAGATGGCCATCCGCTCGCGGATGACCTCCTCGGTGTCATCGGCGCGACCCTCGAGCTCGGCGCGCTTGAGCAGGCGCTGCACGACGACCTCGTCGTCGACGACGAGCTCGAGCACCTTGTCGATCGAGTGGTCGCTCTTGGCGAGCATCGCGTCCAGCGCGGTGACCTGCGCGGTCGTGCGCGGGTACCCGTCGAGCAGGAAGCCGGGAGCGGCGTCGTCCTCGTCGAGCCGGGACTCGACGATCGCGTTGGTGATGTCGTCGGAGACGTACCCGCCGGAGGCGAGGATCTCCTTGACCTGCAGCCCGAGCTCCGTCTCATTGTTGATGTTGGCGCGGAAGATGTCGCCGGTGGAGACCGCAGGGATGCCGTAGTGGTCGGCGATCCGGGTGGCCTGAGTGCCCTTGCCGGCCCCGGGGGGGCCCAAGATGATGAGACGCATCAGCGGAGGAATCCTTCGTAGTGGCGTTGCTGGAGCTGGGACTCGATCTGCTTCACCGTCTCCAGACCGACGCCCACCATGATGAGGATAGACGCACCGCCGAAGGGGAAGTCCTGGTTGGCCCCGATCCACACGAATGCGATCAGCGGGATCAACGAGATCAGAGCGAGATAGATGGCTCCCGGCACGGTGATGCGGGTGAGCACGTACTGGAGGTACTCGGCCGTGGGTCGCCCGGCGCGGATACCGGGGATGAATCCCCCGTACTTCTTCATGTTGTCAGCGACCTCCGTGGGGTTGAAGGTGATCGAGACGTAGAAGAAGGTGAAGAAGAGGATCATCGCGGTGAAGACCGCCATGTAGATGGGGTGGTCACCCCGCACGAGATAGGTGTTGATCCAGTCCACCCAGGCCGGGTTGTTGCCCGCCGGGTCGGACTGGAACTGCGCGAGCATCTGCGGAAGCGCGAGCATCGAGCTGGCGAAGATGATCGGGATCACGTTGGCCATGTTGACCTTGATCGGGATGTACGTCGACGTCCCGCCGTACATCTGCCGGCCGACCATCTTCTTGGCATATTGCACCGGGATGCGGCGCTGGCTCTGCTCGACGAAGACGACCGCCGCGATGATGACGAAGCCGATCGCGATGACGAGGAAGAAGAGGTCCCAGCGTCCGTCGCGCTGCTGGATGGCCCACAGCGAGCCGGGGAAGGTGGCGGTGATCGAGGTGAAGATCAACAGCGACATGCCGTTGCCGACGCCCTTGTCCGTGACGAGCTCACCGAGCCACATGATCAGGCCGGTACCGGCCGTCATGGTCAGGACCATCAGGACGATGGAGAACATCGACTCGCGGTAGAGGATCGGTCCGCACTCGGCGTTGTTGAACAGCGCGGCGGGGTTGCGGGCGAAGGTGATGAAGGTGGCGGACTGGAGGACGGCCAGCGCGATCGTCAGGTACCGCGTGTACTGCGTCATCTTGGCCTGACCGGTCTGCCCCTCCTTCTTCAGCGCCTCGAAGCGAGGGATGACGACCGTGAGGAGCTGCACGATGATGCTCGCCGTGATGTACGGCATGATCCCGAGCGCGAAGATCGACAGCTGCAGGAGAGCGCCACCACTGAAGAGGTTGGCCATCCCGAGGAAGTTGTTGCCGCCGTCCTGGCGTGCGCCCGCGATGCAGTCCTGGACCGCGGAGTAGTTCACATTCGGCGTCGGCACGTGGGAGCCGAGGCGGAAGAGCACGATGATGCCCAGCGTGAAGAGCAGCTTGCGCCGCAGATCGGGCGTCTTGAACGCCCGGGTGAAGACGGAGAGCACGTGGGTTCCTCCAGGACGGTGCCGGGGTGCAGATGTGAGCTGCGGGCAGGAGCCGCCGACTGGCGGCACAACCTGACCGACGATACCTGCCGCAACCATGAAGTCGCGACGTGACCCGCGTCGCCCTCACGGACAACGGGTGCCAAGACACCTCGAGGCCGCCCCGCGAACGGGGCGGCCTCGAGGAGATGACCGAAGGGTCAGCGAGCAGAGATGCTGCCGCCAGCCGCCTCGACCTTGTCCTTGGCGCTCGCGGAGAAGGCATCGACCGTGAGGTCGACCTTCACCGTGATCTCGCCGGAACCGAGCACCTTGACCGGGTGACCGTCGCGGACGGCCCCCTTGGCCACGAGCTCCTCGACGCCCACGGCGCCACCCTCGGGGAAGAGGGAGGAGATGCGGTCGAGGTTCACGACCTGGTACTGGGTCTTGAACGGGTTCTTGAAGCCGCGGAGCTTGGGCAGACGCATGTGCAGCGGCGTCTGACCACCCTCGAAGCGCTCCGGCACCTGGTACCGGGCCTTGGTGCCCTTGGTACCGCGACCAGCCGTCTTGCCCTTGGAGCCCTCACCGCGACCCACACGGGTCTTCGCGGTCTTGGCACCCGGGGCGGGACGCAGGTGGTGCACCTTCAGAGCGTGGGTCTGCTCCTCGTTGGTGTTGGCCTTGGAGTCAGCCATGATCAGTCAACCTCCTCGACGGTCACCAGGTGGCGAACCGTCTGGACCATGCCGCGGATCTCCGGGCGGTCCTCCTTGACGACAACGTCGCCGATGCGCTTCAGACCGAGGCTGCGCAGCGTGTCCCGCTGGTTCTGCTTGCCGCCGATCTCGGAACGGGTCTGGGTGACCTTGAGTCGAGCCATCACGCACCCGCCTTTGCCTTCTCGGCGGCCTCGGCGCGCCCAGCAGCCTGGGCACGCAGCATGGCTGCCGGAGCGACCTGGTCCAGGGGCAGACCGCGGCGAGCCGCAACCTGCTCCGGACGCTCGAGACCCTGGAGGGCCGCGACTGCCGCGTGGACGATGTTGATCGCGTTGTCCGAGCCGAGGCTCTTGGACAGCACGTCGTGGATACCGGCGCACTCGAGCACGGCGCGGACCGGACCACCGGCGATGACACCGGTACCCGGCGATGCCGGACGGAGCATGACGACGCCAGCAGCGGCCTCACCCTGGATGGGGTGCGGGATCGTGCCCTGGATGCGCGGGACGACGAAGAAGTTCTTCTTCGCCTCCTCGACACCCTTGGCGATCGCCGCGGGCACCTCCTTGGCCTTGCCGTAACCGACACCCACGGTGCCGTCCCCGTCACCGACGACGACCAGGGCGGTGAAGCTGAAGCGACGACCACCCTTGACGACCTTGGAGACGCGGTTGATGGTCACGACGCGCTCGACGAACTGAGTCTCGTTGCGGTCGCGGCCACCGTCACGACGGTCGCGGCCACCGCCACGGTTGTCACGACGGTCGTTGCTGGAGCGCTCGTTGGTGCCTGCGGCGGCACCGGCGCCTCGACGCTGGGGTCCGGGCATCAGATGTTCCTCTTCTCGACGTTCTGGGCCTGCATCACAGGGTCAGACCCCCTTCGCGAGCGCCGTCCGCGATGGCGGCGACGCGACCGTGGTACCGGTTGCCTCCACGGTCGAAGACGACCGCCTCGACACCGCTGGCCTTGGCTCGCTCGGCGACGAGCTCACCGACCTTCTTGGCCCGGTCAGTCTTGTCGCCATCGAGGGCACGCACGTCGGCCTCCATGGTCGACGCCGACGCGACGGTCTTGCCGACGGTGTCGTCGACGACCTGGACGAAGACGTGGCGGCTGCTCCGGCTCACGACCAGACGGGGCCGCACCGCCGTCCCGCTGACCTTCTTGCGAAGACGCAGGTGGCGACGGCCGCGAGCGGCGCTCTTGCCCTTGGCACGCTTGATGATCTTGGCCATGGCTTACTTACCAGCCTTTCCGACCTTGCGACGGATCTGCTCGCCCTCGTACCGGACACCCTTGCCCTTGTACGGGTCGGGCCGGCGGAGCTTGCGGATGTTGGCAGCGGTCTCGCCGACGAGCTGCTTGTCGATGCCGGCCACGCTCAGGCGGGTCGGGTTCTCGACGTTGAAGCTGATCCCCTCGGGGGCCTCCACCACGACTGGGTGGCTGTACCCGAGAGCGAACTCCAAGGAGCCGCCCTTGTTCTGCACGCGGTAACCGGTGCCGTGGATCTCGAGCTTCTTCTCGTAGCCCTCGGTGACACCGATGACCATGTTGTTGATCAGGCTGCGGGTCAGGCCGTGGAGCGAGCGCGACTCACGCGCGTCGTCCTGGCGCGAGACCTCGACGCCGTTCTCGGTCTTGGCGACCGAGATCGCGTCGGTCACGATGACCTGCAGCTCGCCCTTGGGGCCCTTGACCTTGACGGTCTGGCCCTCGATGGCGATGTCGACACCGCTGGGGATGGCGACCGGGAGTCGTCCAATACGCGACATGTCTGCTTCCCCTTACCAGACGTAGGCGAGGACTTCCCCGCCCACACCCTTGGTTGCGGCCTGCCGGTCGGTCAGGAGGCCAGAGGACGTGGAGATGATCGCCACGCCGAGGCCGCCGAGAACCTTCGGAAGGTTGGTGGACTTCGCGTACACGCGCAGACCGGGCTTGGACACCCGGCGCACGCCCGCGATGGAACGCTCACGGTTGGGGCCGTACTTGAGGTTGATCGTCAGCGTCTGGCCAACGGTCGCCTCTGCGACCTCCCACCCCGCGATGAAACCCTCCGCCTGGAGGATGTCCGCGATGTGCGACTTGAGCTTGGAGTACGGCATGGAGACCTCGTCGTGGTGCGCCGAGTTGGCGTTCCGGACGCGGGTCAGCATGTCCGCAATCGGGTCGGTCATGGTCATGGGCTCTGCCTGCCCCTTCTCACCGCGGTTTCCATCAGGACCTTCGGTGTCGTGGTGTTGAAACTTGAGTGCTGCTGCTCGGAGCAGAAGAGTCTGCGCGAGCGGGTCGACCTGGTGCTTACCAGGAGGACTTGGTCACGCCGGGGAGCTCGCCACGGTGGGCCATCTCGCGAAGGCACACACGGCACAGGCCGAACTTGCGGTAGACCGAGTGCGGCCGGCCGCAGCGCTGGCACCGCGTGTAACCGCGGACCTTGAACTTCGGCTTCTTGTTCGCCTTGTTGATCAGGGCGGTCTTCGCCATGTCAGTTCTCCTTGAAGGGGAAGCCCAGCTGCTTCAGCAGCGCGCGGCCCTCGTCGTCGTTCGTCGCGGTCGTGACCACGGTGATGTCCATACCTCGGACGCGATCGATCTTGTCCTGGTCGATCTCGTGGAACATCGACTGCTCGTTCAGACCGAAGGTGTAGTTGCCGTTGCCGTCGAACTGCTTCGGGCTCAGGCCGCGGAAGTCACGGATGCGGGGCAGCGCGACCGACGTGAGCCGGTCGAGGAACTCCCACATCCGCGCATTGCGCAGGGTGACGTGGCAGCCGATCGGCATGCCCTCACGCAGCTTGAACTGCGCGATGGACTTGCGAGCCTTGGTCACCTGCGGCTTCTGACCCGTGATGGCGGTCAGGTCGCGGATGGCGCCTTCGATCAGCTTGCTGTCCTTGGCGGCGTCACCGACGCCCATGTTGACGACGACCTTGACGACGCGGGGAACCTGCATCGTGTTGGCGAAGGCGAACTGCTCCTGGAGAGCGGGGACGACCTCGTCGGCGTACTTGGCCTTGAGGCGCGGGGCCTCGACGGCGGGGGTCTCGATGGTCTCAGTCACTTCAGAGGTCCTTGCCCGAGCGGCCCGCGACGCGGGTGCGGCTCGCCTTGGTGCGACCGTCACGCTCGACGGTCTCGACACGGGTCCGGATGCGGGTCGGCTTGTTGTCCTCCGGGTCGACGATGGCCACGTTGCTCACGTGGATCGGCGCCTCGGAGACGACCAGGCCACCGGCCTGGCCGCCGAAGCCGGCCTTGGTGTGGCGGGTGACCCGCTGGACACCCTCGACCACGACGCGCTGAGTCTCGGTGTTGACCGAGATGACCTTGCCCTGCAGGCCCTTGTCCTTGCCGGACAGGACCTGGACGAGGTCGCCCTTCTTGATCTTCAGCTTTGCCATGATCAGATCACCTCCGGTGCGAGCGAGACGATCTTCATGAACTTCTTGTCGCGCAGCTCGCGACCGACCGGGCCGAAGATGCGGGTCCCGCGAGGCTCGCCGTCAGCCTTGAGGATGACGGCAGCGTTCTCGTCGAACTTGATGTAGGAACCGTCGTTGCGACGGCGCTCCTTCTTGGTGCGAACGATGACCGCCTTGACGACGTCACCCTTCTTGACATTGCCACCGGGGATGGCGTCCTTGACGGTGGCGACGATCGTGTCGCCGACGCCGGCGTACCGGCGGCCGGAGCCGCCGAGCACACGGATGCACAGGATCTCCTTGGCACCGGTGTTGTCGGCGACGCGCAGTCGCGACTCCTGCTGGATCACTTCTCACTCCTGTCGTCGTGCTGGTTCTCCTGCCCGAGCGAGCTCGGGTGGAGCCTTGCCGAACTGGACTTTTGGTCTGGGGTTCCTGGCAACTCGGAGGAAAACTCTCCACGCGGGTCTTCAGGGGGAACTCGGGGGCGTAGGCCCGCTAGGGCCGTGAGCCCCCCGAGCGCTTACTTGGCCTTCTCGAGGATCTCGACGATGCGCCAGCGCTTGGTGGCCGACAGCGGTCGGGTCTCCATGATGAGGACGTGGTCACCGATACCGGCGGCGTTGTCCTCGTCGTGCGCCTTGACCTTGGAGGTCTTGCGGATGACCTTGCCGTACAGCGCGTGCTTGACGCGGTCCTCGACCTCGACGACAACAGTCTTGTCCATCTTGTCGCTGACGACGTAGCCGCGGCGCGACTTGCGGTCGTTACGGGTGGTCACGGTGTCTTCCTTCACGTTCTCGCTCACTTGGACTCCCCGATCCCGAGCTCGCGCTCGCGCATCTCGGTGTAGATCCGGGCGATGTCCTTGCGGACCGCACGGAGGCGGCCGTGGTTCTCGAGCTGACCGGTGGCCGACTGGAACCGGAGGTTGAACAGCTCCTCCTTGCCCTTGCGCAGCTCATCGACCAGACGCTCGTCGGTCAACTCACGCAGCTCGACCGGAGTCAGGTCCTTGGATCCGACTGCCATCAGTTGCCACCACCCTCACGCACGACGAAGCGGCACTTCATCGGCAGCTTGTGCATCGCCAGGCGCATGGCCTCGCGAGCGGTCTCCTCGTCCACGCCGGAGATCTCGAACATGATCCGGCCGGGCTTGACGTTGGCGACCCACCACTCGGGCGAGCCCTTACCGGAACCCATGCGGGTCTCAGCCGGCTTCTTGGTGAGCGGGCGGTCCGGGTAGATGTTGATCCAGACCTTTCCGCCACGCTTCATGAAGCGCGTCATCGCGATACGAGCGGCCTCGATCTGGCGGTTGGTGACATAGGCCGGCGAGAGTGCCTGGAGGCCGTAGTCACCGAAGGAGACGGCGGTGCCGCCCTTGGCCATGCCGGAACGCTTCGGGTGGTGCTGCTTGCGGTGCTTGACCCGTCGGGGGATCAACATCTCAGGACTCTCCCTCGGTCTTGGCCGGCGCCTCGACGGCGGGAGCCTCCGCAGCGGGGGCCGCGGCCTGAGCCGGAGCCTCGTTGCGGTCGCCACCACGACGGGCGCGGGCGGGACGGTCGTCGCGTTCGCGACGGGGGCCACGGCCGCGGGGAGCTGCGGTCGCCTGCTGCGCCGCGAACTCCTTCTCGGTCATGTCGCCCTTGTAGATCCAGACCTTGACGCCGATGCGGCCGAAGGTCGTGCGGGCCTCGTAGAAGCCGTAGTCGATGTTCGCCCGGAGGGTGTGCAGCGGCACGCGACCCTCGCGGTAGAACTCGGAGCGGGACATCTCGGCACCACCGAGGCGACCGGAGCACTGAATCCGGATGCCCTTGGCACCGGCGCGAAGGGAGGACTGCATCCCCTTGCGCATGGCGCGACGGAAGGTGACGCGAGCAGCGAGCTGCTCAGCGATGCCCTGGGCGACCAGCTGAGCCTCGATCTCGGGGTTCTTGACCTCGAGGATGTTCAGCTGCACCTGCTTGCCCGTGAGCTTCTCGAGCTCGCCGCGGATGCGGTCGGCCTCGGCGCCACGGCGACCGATGACGATCCCGGGACGTGCGGTGTGGATGTCCACCCGCACGCGGTCACGGGTGCGCTCGATCTCGACGCGTGCGATACCGGCGCGCTCCATGCCCGTGGACATGAGCTTGCGGATCGCGACGTCTTCCTTGACGTAGTCGCGGTAGCGCTGACCCTCCTTGTTGGAGTCGGCGAACCAGCGGCTCTTGTGGTCGGTGGTGATGCCCAGACGGAAGCCGTGCGGGTTGATTTTCTGACCCATCAGCGGGTCCCTCCCTTCGCGGCCTTCTCAGGCTTGCTCGTCACGAGGACGGTGATGTGGCTGGTGCGCTTGTTGATCCGGCCGGCGCGGCCCTGGGCCCGCGGACGGAAACGCTTCATCGTCGGACCCTCGTCGACGAATGCCGTGGAGATGACGAGGTTGCGCTCGTCGAAGGGCTCCCCGGCCTCATCGGCCTTGACCCGCAGGTTGGCGATGGCGCTCTGCACGACCTTCAGGACCGGCTCAGCCGCTCCCTGGGGTGCGAACTGCAGAGTCGCGATCGCGGTCTGCGTGTCCTTGCCACGGACCATGTTGACGACACGACGCGCCTTCTGCGGCGTGACGCGCAGGTTGCGCGCCGAGGCGCGAGCCGACAGCGTCTCCTGCTCGGTGATCTCGGTTGCAGGCATCAGCGACGACGTCCCTTCTTGTCGTCCTTCACGTGACCGCGGAAGGTGCGGGTCGGTGCGAACTCGCCGAACTTGTGGCCGACCATCGCCTCGGTGACGAACACCGGGACGTGCTTGCGGCCGTCGTGGACGGCAAATGTGTGGCCGAGCATGTCCGGTGAGACCACCGAACGACGCGACCAGGTCTTGATGACGTTCTTGGTGCCCGCTTCGTTCTGGACGTCGACCTTCTTCTGAAGGTGGTCGTCGATGAAGGGGCCCTTCTTCAAACTACGAGGCATGTCCTGAGGCTCCTATCAGCGCTTCTTGCCGGTGCGGCGGCGACGGACGATGAGCTTGTCGCTCGCCTTGCCGGGACGCCGGGTACGACCCTCGGGCTGGCCCCAGGGAGAGACGGGGTGACGGCCACCGGAAGTCCGGCCCTCGCCACCACCGTGCGGGTGGTCGACCGGGTTCATGACGACACCACGGACGGTCGGGCGCTTGCCCTTCCAGCGCATGCGGCCGGCCTTGCCCCAGTTGATGTTGGACTGCTCGGCGTTGCCGACCTCGCCGACGGTGGCGCGGCAGCGCACGTCGACGCGACGGACCTCACCGGAGGGCATGCGCAGCGTGGCGTACGGACCCTCCTTGGCGAGCAGCTGGATGCTGGCACCCGCGGAACGGGCCATCTTGGCGCCGCCACCCGGACGAAGCTCCACAGCGTGGATCGTCGTGCCGTTGGGGATGTTGCGCAGCGGCAGGTTGTTGCCCACCTTGATGTCAGCGGACGGGCCGTTCTCGATCACGGTGCCCTGCGCCAGCTTGTTCGGCGCCAGGATGTAGCGCTTCTCGCCGTCGGCGTAGTGCAGCAGTGCGATGCGGGCGGTGCGGTTGGGGTCGTACTCGATGTGAGCGACCTTGGCCGGGATGCCGTCCTTGTCGTGGCGACGGAAGTCGATGACGCGGTAGGCACGCTTGTGGCCA
>JAKDKQ010000219.1 GCA_030453295.1 Janibacter sp. | reverse complement strand
CCAACTGCGGCAGCCACATGGGCCACGTCTTCGAGGGCGAGGGCTACGAGACGCCGACCGACCAGCGGTACTGCATCAACTCGATCTCGATGACGCTGCGGCCCGCCGAGGGCTGACCTCAGTCGAGGACCTGCCCGTGCCGGGTGGTCTCGCTGGCGAGCACGAGGCCGACGAGACCACCCAGGACGAGCAGCAGCGCCCCGCGCCAGAGGTAGTAGCCCGCGACGAAGGCCGCAGGATCGGACCCCTCGTCGGGCAGCTGGACGCCCCTCCCGACGACGAGGAAGAGAGCCACGACCACAGCGGCCGTCACCGCAACCGGCCAGCGCGCACCCGTGGTGGCCACGAGATGGCAGAGCAGCGCCAGCACCACGGTGCCGACGACCACGACACCCGCCACCGTGGCGCTCGCGGGCGCGTAGTTGTCCCAGATCTGCTGGGCGAGCCACATCCCGTGCGCGTCGTGCGGCAGACGGAAGCTCGCGGGGTGGAGCGCACCGGCCACCCAGGGCAACGGCAACGAGACCAGGGACAGCCAGGCGCCGACCACGACGGCCATCCGGCTCACGGTCCCGCCGGACAGCGGCGTGGTCGAGGCGCTCATCAGCGCAGCCCGGCCACCAGGCCCTCGACGCTCACGCGGGGGCCGGTGAAGAAGGGGACCTCTTCGCGCACGTGCAGCCGGGCCTTGGAGGCGCGCAGCTCACGCATGAGGTCGACGATGCGGTGCAGCTCGTCGGCCTCGAAGGCGAGGATCCACTCGTAGTCACCCAGGGCGAAGGCCGGGATCGTGTTGGCGCGGACGTCCGGGAAGTCGCGGGCCATGCCACCGTGCTCGGCGAGCATGAAGCGACGGTCCTTCTCGTCCAGGACGTACCAGTCGTAGGACCGTACGAAGGGGTAGACGCACACGTAATCGCGCGGCTCGTCACCGGCGAGGAAGGCCGGGATGTGGCTGCGGTTGAACTCCGCCTGGCGGTGCACGGCCGCGTTGGACCACACCGGGTCGAGGTGGCCACCGAGCTCGGTGCGCAGCAGCCGCTTGTAGGCGTCCTGGAGCATCTCGATCTCGTCCGCGTGCCACCAGATCAGGACGTCCGCGTCGGCGCGCAGGCCGGCGACGTCGTAGACGCCGCGGATGCGCACGCCGGCCTCGGTGAGCTCGGCGAAGAGCGCCTCGACCTCGTCGGTGATCGCCTCGCGGTCGTCGTCACCGATCGGGTTGACGAGCGCGAAGGCGGAGAACATCGCGTAGTGCACGCTGCTGTTGATCGCCTCGAGCTGCTCGCGGGTGGGCTTGGCGGGGCTGGGCCTCGTGGTCATCTAGGGCTCCTGTCGGGTGGTGGACGAAGGGGGAAGCGTGTCGAGGATCGTCGTGGCGGTCGTGGCGGCACCCGTGAGGACCGCGCCGATGCCCACTCCGTCGTAGGCGGCACCGGTCACCTCGAGACCGGGGACGCCGGCCACCGCGGAGCGCACCGCGGCGACCCGTCCAGTGTGCCCGAGGTCGTACTGCGGCAGCCCGCCGCCCCAGCGCTGCACGTGGGCATCGACCGGCCGCGGCAGGTCGATGCCGAGGGCGCGGCCGATCTCGGCGAGCGCGTCAGCGACGAGCTCGGCGTCGTCGCGCTGGAGGCTCGCGACCTCGCCGGCCCGGCCTGCGGACGCGCGCAGGAGCACGACATCGTCCGCGGCCTCTCGCACCCAGGCCCACTTGGAGGCCGAGAAGGTGCTCGCCTTGATGGGCCGGCCGTCGACGGCCGGGACGAGGAACCCGCTGCCGGGCAGTGCGCCCACCCCGTTGCCTGAGGAGGTCGCGAAGCGACCGTCTCGAAGGGCAGGCAGCGCGATCGTGATGACCGCCATCGACGCGTACTCGATGCCTGCCAGTGCGCTGGCTGCGGCCGGTGCGTGGTCCGCGAGGAGCCGTGAGGTCGCTGCCGCAGGGGTCGCGACGACGACGACATCGGCCTCGCGAGCGACCTCCGCGTTGGTCGCGCCCGAGACCACCCGCCACCCCGACGGCGTGCGCTCGATCCGGCGCACCAGGGTGGCACCCTCCACGTGCCCCCCGGCGTCGACCACGCTGCGGTGCAGGGCCGCGACGAGCGTGCCGACCCCGCCCACCAGGCCCATCACCCGAGGGCGCGGCGTCGACGTCGGCGGTGGGAGCAGCGACTCGACGGCCGTCGGCATGGACCGCCCGCCGGCCATCGCCGCCCACAGCGCAGGCATCGTCGAGCGCAACGACAGGTGGTCGACGCGACCGGCGTAGACCCCACCGAGGAGGGGCTCGACCACTCGGTCGACGACCGCCCTGCCGTAGACGGTGCCCACGGCGTCGGCCACCGTCACGTCGTCACGGTCGAGGACGAAGGGGGCCGGCTGCGCGGCGCGAGCGGCCTCCCCTTCGTCGAGGAGACCGGTGAGGTCGGTCTGCGGACCGGGCACGCCCATGAAGGTCCGGCCGGGGATGGCATGACGCCCACCTCGTGACCAGAAGGATGCCGGGACCGGCTCTGGGTGCACGACCTGCCCGGCCAGCCCGAGCTCGGCGAAGAGGTCTCGTGCCGCGACGCTGCTCGCGACGACCGACTCGGCTCCGACGTCCACGCACACACCGCCGACGGTCTGCTGGCGGACCTTGCCACCCGGACGGTCTGCGCCGTCGAGGAGGGTCAGGTCGAGGTCCGGGCGAGCCCGCAGCAGGTGGTGGGCGGTGGCCAGGCCCGCCAGTCCCCCACCGATGACGACGACGCGCGGACCCATGCCCCAACTCTCCCACCACGTCGATGGAACCGATCCACCACCTCATCGCGTCACAGCACCAGACACCGGCCGGGAACGACCCGGCCACCGATGCAGGGGGTATCACGATGAGGACGACACAGACGCGGTGGGCAGCACTGGTCGCGGCCGGCGGGCTGGCGCTCACCGGGTGCGCGGCCGGCAGCAGCTCCGACAGCGGCGCGGCACCGCGGCACGACGCGACGCAGTCGGCGGACGACGGTGACGCCGCACAGCCCGAGTCGGCCGCAACCTCAGGGTCTGGCGATCAGGGCAAGGGCTCGAGCAGCAAGAGCTCGAGCGGCTACAAGGCGCCGACGGATGCCCACATCGCCCGCACGGTCAGCCTGTCCCTCACCGTCAAGGACCTCGACCAGGCCTCGGCCAAGGTCCGCTCCACGGCGCGCACGGCCGGTGGGTACGTGTCGGAGGAGGACTCCCGCTCCGCCACGTACGAAGGGGGTCGCTCCTGGGCCGAGATC
The DNA here is from genome assembly GCA_030453295.1 of Janibacter sp. Taxonomy (GTDB): domain Bacteria; phylum Actinomycetota; class Actinomycetes; order Actinomycetales; family Dermatophilaceae; genus Janibacter. The sequence goes on along the minus strand of JAKDKQ010000219.1, from coordinate 878 downwards.
ACCGTCACCGTCCCCGTTGACAAGCTCGACTCGGCGACGACGGACCTCACGCAGATCGGCGAGGTGACCAAGCGCTCGAGCAGCGCCGAGGACCTCACCTCGCAGTACACCGACACCACCGCCCGGGTGCGCACCAAGACCAAGGCGGTCAAGCGCCTGCGCGCCCTCATCGACAGCACCGAGGACCTCAACCAGATCGTCACCCTCGAGGACGAGCTGGCCACCCGCGAGGCAGACCTGGAGTCGATGACCAGTCAGCAGAAGTCGCTCGAGAAGCGCACGGCCACCGCGCCCATCACGGTCAGCCTCACGACCGAGTCGACCCAGGTCGACGACGCCGAGGAGGACGAGACCGGCTTCGGCGCGGGCCTCTCTCAGGGCTGGAGCGCCTTCACCTCAGCGCTGTCGGTGGGGTTGACCGCACTGGGTGCGCTCACTCCCTTCGCCGTCACGGGGCTCGTCCTGCTCACCCCGCTCGCGTGGTGGCTGCGTCGCCGCACCCGCCGCTCCCGCCCGGTGGTCGAGGCCACCCCGACCAGCGCGGGCTGAGGGCCTCAGCGGGCGCTGACCTCGTGGACCAGCTCGACGACTCGGGTGAGGACCACGGGGTCGGTGTCCGGCAGGACGCCATGGCCGAGGTTGAAGATGTGGCCGGGCGCCGAGCGACCCTCCGCGAGGATGCGACGGACCTCGCGCTCGATGACCTCCCACGGGGCGAAGAGCAGCGCGGGGTCGAGGTTGCCCTGGACCGGGTGGGTGCCACCGACGCGCTCGATGGCGTCGGCGAGGTTGACCCGGTAGTCGACACCGATGACCTCGGTCCCGGCACCGGCCATGTCCGCGAGCAGCTCTCCGGTCCCGACGCCGAAGTGGATGCG